>NZ_JBQHSG010000007.1:0-146798 GCF_052066375.1 Bariatricus sp. HCP28S3_A7 | reverse complement strand
ACATTATACCAGAAAAAGGGAGGTCAATGCTCTTTTTATTTGCATTCTCCCATAAAATCAAGGTTTTTATTGAATTTTGGGACAAAAAAACAGGTAGTTTTTGACACTACCAAAATATGGAAGGAAGAATGAGAATGAAATACGATGCTACTCTAAAATTTTTTACAGATATCATGGAAAATATGCAGCTTGAAGTCAGGATTTTCAAAAAGCCGTATGGGGAAGTGGAAGAAATGGCAGGCGGAATACGCAAAATTGTGTTTCAGCTGATCGATTATGAAAAATATGCGTATCGTTTTTTCTCTTCCTGCAAGCCAAACACGATTTACAAAGTGTTTGATGAATTTCTGTTTAATTTTATCATCATGCTGCTTCCGGACACCGAAGTGCCGTCTTATATGGTCATCGGACCTTATACGATGAACCCGTGGACCGAAGATGCAATCTTAAATAAAGCGCAGGAATTTCATGTTTCATCCAGTCTCTATCCGGCATTTAAGGACTGTTATGAATCTGTTCCGATCGTGGTGGATTCCAGCACGCTTTTTATGTTGGTAAATGTGTTTGCGGAAAATATCTGGGGATCCAGGGATGCATTTACAATGCAGGAGTTAATCGGAGGAGCGGAGATCCTTCCTGAAGCCGGGAAGAGGGAGAAGGTTTTCATAGCTCCGGATGAACTGCAGATGAAAATGAAGAATCTGGAAGAAAAATATCTGTCAGAAAATGAAATGCTTCAGGCAGTTGCAAAAGGACAGCTCCATAAGATCGAGATGTATCTTGGCCGGATCAACCTGCAGACGGTAGAACAGCGGGTGGCGGACCGGACACGAAATGCCAAGAATTATGCGATCATCACAAACACGCTCTTGAGAAAAACGGTGGAAAATTGCGCGGTACATCCATTCCATATCGACAAAGTCTCAGCGGAGTTCGCAAAGAAAATCGAACTTCAGACTTCCGAAAAAGGGGTGACTTTGCTGATGAAAGAGATGGTGAGAAAATATACACTTCTTGTAAAGAATCATTCTCTTCGGGGATATTCTCCTGTTATAAGAAGGGTGATGATCAATATTGATTCCGATCTGGCCGCGGACTTAAGCCTCAGCAGGCAGGCACAGCTTCTGGAAGTGAATCCCAGTTATCTGTCAACCCTGTTTAAGAAAGAGACCGGTCTCACCCTGACAGAATACGTGACAAGAAAGAGGATTGGCCAGGCAATCTTTCTGCTTAACTCTACCAATATGCAGATTCAGACGGTGGCGGCGTATTGCGGAATTCCGGATCTTTGTTACTTTACGAAAACATTCAAAAAGCTTGTCGGAATGACTCCTACGGAGTACAGAGGGTATGTGATGCGATAGGAAAATGATTCTGGATATGATTGCTTGATCTGATTACTTGATTTGAAAAGAAAGGTTTGTTATCATGAATTTAGAGTTGCATATTCAGTGTGGAAACAGGAAGGAGGAACGTATATGCCAATCGGAATTATTGCCAATTCACTTTCTGTGATCGTTGGCGGTATTGTGGGGATGATAGCGGGAAACAGACTCTCAGCTGATTTCAAAGAAAAGTTAAATATGATCTTCGGCATTTGCGCTATGGGGATGGGCATCAGCTCAATTGCACTGATGGAGAACATGCCCGCAGTTATTTTTGCAGTGATTTTTGGAACATCGTTCGGATTGCTCATACATCTTGGAGAGAAGATTAACAAAGCGTCAAAAGGAATGGAAACGATCATCGGAAAGTTTATGAAATCCGGAAATCATGGGTTATCGGAAAAGGAATTTGAAGATACGCTTGTCACGGTAATCGTTTTGTTCTGCGCCAGCGGAACCGGTATATATGGTTCCATTATTTCAGGTATGAACGGCGATCACAGCATTTTGATAGCAAAATCGATTTTGGATTTTTTCACGGCTTTGATTTTTGCCTGCATTCTGGGAGGCGTGGTGGCCGTTATTGCAATTCCGCAGTTTCTCATTTTCTTTTTGATATTTTTGTTGGCAGGGATCATCTATCCACTGACGACGCCTGCAATGATCAATGATTTCAAGGCCTGCGGCGGATTCCTTCTTCTTGCTACAGGTTTTCGTATGATTAAAGTGAAAATGTTTCCGACAGCGGATATGATACCTGCGATGATACTTGTTATGCCCTGCAGTTGGATATGGGTTACATATATTATGCCGTTTGTCAGTTGATGGCATGGAAAGTGAGGATATGGTATGGCGTTAGCGAGTGAAAAGATCTATACGATTGAAGATATTTACAATTTACCGGAAGGGCAGAGGGCGGAATTGATTGATGGGCAGATTTATATGATGGCGCCTCCGAATAGACAACATCAGGAAATAGTCGGGGAACTATACAGAGAAATTTCAAATTATATACGTTCCAATCATGGATCATGTAAGCCATATATTGCGCCGTTTGCCGTATTTTTGAATGAAAATGATAAAAATTATGTTGAGCCGGATATTGCTGTTATCTGTGATAGAAATAAATTGAACGAAAAAGGCTGCCTGGGAGCACCGGACTGGATTATTGAAGTTGTTTCGCAAGGGAGCCAGCGTATGGATTATATGATAAAATTGTTCAAGTATCGAACGGCTGGGGTCAGGGAATATTGGATCGTTGATAGACAGAGAAACAGAATTACGGTGTACAATTTCCAGAACGATGACGTAAAAGAATTTTCTTTCTCGGATATGGTGAAGGCTGGAATATTTGAAGATTTTGAAATGGATTTTTCGAATGTTATTTGAAATTATCAAATAGGTAAGAAAAAGGGATGCTGCTTTGGGTGAAATGCATCCCTTTTTGATTGTGGTTTTTATTGAAGTTGCTATAAGTTTTTGCTTTTTAAGCCGTTCCCGTAATATGCCTTGCCACATACACCCCGCTTGCGGATGCGTGGGACAGGGAATGGGTCACACCGCTTCCGTCACCGATCACATACAGTCCTTTGTATGGCGTTTCCAGGTTTTCGTCAATATCCACTTCCATGTTATAAAACTTAACTTCTACGCCGTAGAGAAGGGTATCATCATTCGCGGTACCCGGTGCAATCTTATCCAGAGCATAGATCATCTCGATGATTCCGTCAAGGATTCGTTTCGGCAGTACCAGACTCAAATCTCCCGGAGTTGCGGCGAGTGTCGGGCGCACCAGTCCTTCTTCGATTCGTTTCTCATTGCTTCGTCTTCCTCGGATCAGATCCCCGAAACGCTGTACGATCACGCCGCCGCCCAACATATTTGACAGACGGGCAATACTTTCTCCGTATCCGTTGCTGTCTTTAAATGGCTCAGAGAAATGCTTGGAAACAAGCAGGGCGAAGTTTGTGTTCTCTGTCTGCTTTGCGGGATCTTCATAACTGTGTCCGTTTACGGTCACGATTCCTTTTGTATTTTCATTTACGACGATTCCGTTCGGATTCATGCAGAAGGTACGGACATTGTCCTCGAATTTCTCAGTGCGGTATACGATCTTGCTTTCGTAGAGTTCGTCGGTCAGGTGAGAGAAGATTTCAGCCGGAATTTCCACACGCACACCGATATCAACGCGGTTGGAGCTGGTCGGTATTTTCATTTCGCGACAGACTTTTTCCATCCATTTGCTACCGCTTCTACCTACGGATACAATACATTTTTCGCAGTCGTCAAACTGTTCGCCGCAGTATACGCGATAACCTCCGTCTGCCATCTCAAGGCGGTCAACCTGATAATTGAAGCGGAATTCAACCTTATCTTTCAGTTCAGCGTAAAGGTTTTCCAGAACCACATAATTGATGTCGGTTCCCAGATGACGGACAGAAGCATTCAGAAGATTCAGTTTGTTCTGCATGCAGAGCTTTTTGAATCGGGTTCCGGCTGTGGAGTACATACGCGTTCCCTCTCCGCCGTGTGTTACGTTGATTTCATCTACATATTCCATCAACTCGATTGCCTTTTTGCGCCCGATATGTTCGTAGAGTGTACCGCCAAAATCATTGGTAATATTGTATTTTCCATCAGAAAATGCACCTGCACCGCCAAAACCGCTCATGATTGCACACGTTTTGCAGTTTATGCAGGATTTTACTTTTTCGCCGTCGATTGGGCAGCGCCGTTTTTCGAGCGGGTTGCCCAGCTCAAATACGGCAATCTTTAAATCGGCATTCTGCTTTACTAATTCATATGCAGAAAAAATTCCCCCCGGTCCTGCGCCGATAATAATAATGTCATATTTCATAATGATCTCCTTTCGTCATGTGGTCTGTACAACATTTACAGAAGACACTTTTTTATAGGATATGCAGTTTCCCTAATAACATAAGGAACTCGCAGTCTTATTTTGGGGATAAGAATACGAGTTCCGATGTAGTCACTTCTTAACATTTCCTATTTGTCGTATATGTTTTTCTGCTCTTATCATAGCACAATTTATAGAGCGATTCCAGAGAGAAGTTTACACCATCGAAACGATATTGTAAATTGACAATTTGGAAATAAGAAAATAAAATTAAAGGAGAGAATTGCTGCAAACTATCTTAAAATAGCAAGATTAGAAGATAAGAAGAGAGGTAGAAGACGATGGAATTACTGGAACTTATGAGAACAAGACGCAGTGTCAGAAGCTACAAAGACGATGCAGTGTCAGAGGAAGATATCACAAAAATCTTACAGGCAGGTATGCTTTCCGCATCCGGTAAAGCGATCCGTCCATGGGATTTTATCGTAGTTGAAGATAAAGTAGTTCTTCAGAAAATGGCCGGATGCCGTGCAGGCTCTGTTAAAATGCTGAAAGAAGCAGCTTGCGCGATCGTTGTTGTCGGGAACGGTGATGCTTCTGATGTATGGATTGAGGACTGTTCAGCAGTCATGAGCAACATGCACTTGATGGCACATGCCCTCGGACTTGGAAGCTGTTGGGTACAGGGAAGACTCCGTAAAGCAGATGACGGAAGAGATACAGAAGAGTATGTAAGAGATATTCTCGGCTATCCGGAGAATTATAAACTCCTTGCAATCCTGACGGTAGGAGTACCGAACGAAGAAAAAGCAGCATATGAGCTGGATAAACTTCCGGTGGAGAAGATCCACAGAGAAAAATTCTAGAGAGAATATTTGGTAGATGACTTTTCAGAAGATGAGAAGAGTTTCATGAAAGTGAAGGTCTTCTCATCTTTTTTGCCATGCATACGCTAAAATGTGGTGGTAGACTGTTTTAAACGTCGAATTTTATCGAAATATCACTTTATTTATCGATTGGCAAAAGGCTATTGACATCGGTCGTTCTATTTTTTATATTGAATGTAATCAAAAAATCAGGAAAGCATTATTTTAGAGAGTGACATTGCGGAGAAACCAGTATAAAACACAAGAAAGTTTGCAATGAAAGTAACTAATTGTTTTTATTGCGCACGAAAAAAATAGTGTAATATACTGAAAGGAGAAATGGATGCAGGAAGTAAAACTGCAATGGCATTCAGCGTTTACCTCTGCGCTAAGAATTGAACTTGAGGAAAATGTGGATAATCTGCTAATAGAAGAGGAACACCTCCTGGGAAAGAAACCGATGCAGATAGATGTTCTGATTGTCAAAAAGGATGTCGGAATTCGTATTCGTAAGAATATTGGACGAATATTCAGGAAGCACAATATAATTGAATATAAATCGCCGGAAGACTATCTCAGTATTAACGATTTCTATAATGTATTTGGGTATGCCTGTCGTTATCAGGCAGATACGGATAAAGTAATGGAAATAGATCCGGAAGAAATTACAATTACATTTGTTGCCCATTCCTATCCAGGGAAGATGTTAGAACATCTGAAGAAAGTATGGCATATGCACATAGTAAAAAAGGAGGGCGGAATATATTATCTGACAGGAGCAGCGTTCCCGATTCAATTAGTGGTGACAAAGGAATTGTCCGATACAAATAATTTCTGGTTGAAAAGTATAAGGAACGATTATAAAGAAAAAGAAGAATTCATGGAGCTGCTTGACCGGTACGAGATGAAGAAGGAATCGGTTTATTATCAGGCTGTGATGGATATTATTCTTCGGGCAAACAGAAAAGTGATCGAGGAGGAACGGAAAGTTATGTGTGATGCGTTAAGAGAATTGTATGAAGAATGGTTTGCGGATGAATTGGAAATGAAGAGAAAAGCAGCAGTAGCTGAGGGACTTAAACAGGGACTTAAACAGGGAATTGAGCAGGGAATTGAGCAGGGAATTGAGCAGGGAATTGAGCAGGGAATTGAGCAGGGAATTGAGCAGGGAATTGAGCAGGGAATCGAGCAGGGAATCGAGCAGGGAATCGAGCAAGGTGCAGAACTAAGCTTACTTGAATTGATAGCTAAAAAGCTTAAAAAACATAAATCTCCGGAACAGATCGCAGAGGATTTGGAGGAAGATGTATCGGTCATTGAAAGAATTTGTAATGTAATGAAGGACTTCGCGCCGGAATATGATACGATTTCAATTTACAAACATATGCAGAAGATGTGAAATATAACAAGGGAATGCCGCTATATGCGGTGTTCCCTTTGTTATATCGTGAGGATGTACTCTCTGAGGCATGGAAACGAGTAAAAGCTAACAAAGGTTCCAGTGGTGTGGATGGTATCGAAATCGAGGATATTGAAACGATGGGAATCGAGAAATATCTAACAGAAATCAAAGAGGAACTGATGGATGGCAAATATAAACCATCCCCAGTAAGGCGGGTAATGATACCAAAACCAGACGGAAGTAAAAGACCTCTTGGAATACCAACGGTCAAAGCGCTGATATTGAGGAAGTGGAAGAAACGTCAGAAGGTGGATTTGGAGGGGCAACAACAACCATAGTCCGAACAGCCAAAACATCTTTTGAGGCAGCCAAAACAGAGAGCGTAAGCTCTCTGTTTTGCTGTCTGAACCTCACTAACCAAAGAAATTCCATAAAGTAAAAATGAAGAAAGTATCAGCCAAAACTTCCACGGTCCTGCATGGGACAAGTGGAATCTTGGGCGTCCCTTCCCCATCTGTCTAAATCGCTTCTAAAACATTCTCATATTTTTCCATAATATGTTCTTTCAAGGATATAAATGCAGGTATATAACTTTCTATAATAATCTGGACCAGGTTTCTGGCGGCTTCGCCATTATAAATATGTGTCATATCGTTACGTGACTTCAGCATAGAAAGCCATATGTCTTCATCAAGAAAATCATATATGGAATAAGCCGCCTTGATAATTTCCCTGGGTGAACCAGTGAGTGCAATGCTTTTCCCTTCATATCTCAACAGTTCTTTCAGAACTTTCCAACCCAGTTCAAATTGAATAAAGAATTTATCAATGATACCACTGATGATAAATTCATTTGTCAGGTCTTCATTCTGAGCTTTGGAAAGAATATTAAGGTTGGAAATAAAATTATCAAATTTTTTCATAAATAATCCTCCCTTCCTTTTCAATAGAATTTAGTAGTTTTTTGTCGACAGATTTATCTAGATCGACTACATCAAAATCCAACAGTGTCGAAGTCTCCTCCCTTGCTGCAAGTGTAAAACCTATAACATTTCCGCCGTGCACTGCAAGGTCAATGTCACTTGCGCGGTAAAAATCTCCACGTGCTCTGGAACCAAATAAGATGACTTGTTTTATTTGGTATTTTTGTGCAAAATTTATGATTTCTTCTAAAACAACCGGCTTAATACCTGTCTTGCCTATTTCTTTTAGATATTCCATAAAGGCTCCTCTTAATCATCATTTTTGTTATTTTACATTTTATCATTATTGCCCGGTAAAGTCATCTTATTCCGTGAAGATAAATTTCATCGAAACAAAAAAATATTTTTTTCTCACAGAGCAAGCAGAATCAGTGCCATAAAGCAACCAAAAAAGAGAGCAAACGCTCTCTTTTTCGCTGCCGAACACACACTACTATCTGAGGAAATCACAAAGCGTAAAAATGAAGAATTACCAGCCCAAGGTTCCGCCTGTCCCATGCAGGACCGTGGAAAACGCCGGCACTTGCTTGCAGAAGCCGCATTTAGCGGCGCCCCTGCAAGCGTAGTACCGCTGCGTTTTCCCCCGAGCGAAAGCGAGTCCTGCATGGGACAGGTGGAACCTTGGGCGTCCCTCCCCCATTTTCACACAAATTTCCCCTCCTTTTTTCACAAAACCACTTGCAATACCCCACCATATATGTATAATGTAATTTGTTCGGTAATTTTTAAAAAAAAGTATAGTATTATAAAACGGGAGGTATAATTTTGGATATCGGAAAGAAGCTGAAAGAGCTGCGGCTTGCGAATGACCTGACATTAGGTGATCTTGCATCGCGAAGCGAGCTGACGAAGGGATTTCTGTCCCAGGTGGAACGGAATCTTACCACGCCAAGTATCGCAACTCTTGAGGACATTCTGGAGGCGCTTGGAACCAATTTATCCGAGTTTTTTCACGAGGAAGAGGAAAAGCAGATCGTCTTTGGAACTCAGGATTTCTTTGAGGACATCCAGGATGATTACACGATAGAATGGGTTATCCCCAATGCGCTGAGAAATAAGATGGAGCCGATTTTGCTGACGCTTCATCCACATAAAAAAAGTAATGAATTACTGGCACATCAGGGCGAAGAGTTCGGTTATGTATTGAAAGGCAACGTGACGCTGGTTTGCGGTAATAAGAAATATAAGCTGAAAGCGCAGGAGACTTTCTACATGGACGGAACAAAGAGCCACTATTTGTACAATCACGGGAGTAGTGACGCGAAGGTGCTGTGGATCACAACACCACCGATGTTCTAGGAAGGAGAAGGTGATATGGAACAGAAGAAGCTGATTGAGTTTCGCAATATTGTGAAAAACTTTGATGGGCAGATTGTGTTAAAAGGAGTTAACCTTGACATTTATGAAAATGAATTTGTGACGTTATTGGGACCCAGCGGTTGTGGGAAGACGACACTTTTAAGAATCCTCGGAGGCTTTCTGGAAGCTGATGAGGGGAAAGTGATCTTTGATGGTGAGGAGATCAGCCAGAAACCGCCGTATGAACGCGAACTGAATACGGTTTTCCAGAAATACGCGCTGTTTCCACATCTCAGCGTGTATGAGAATATTGCATTTGGCTTGAAAATCAAGAAAATGAGTAAGGACGTTATTGAGCAGAAAGTCATGAAGATGCTCAAATTGATCGGTCTGGAAGGGTATGAGAACAAGAATACGACCCTTCTATCCGGAGGTCAGCAGCAGAGGGTTGCGATTGCAAGAGCGCTGGTAAATGAACCGAAGGTATTGCTTCTTGATGAGCCTCTGGCGGCTTTGGACTTAAAGCTTCGTAAGGAAATGCAGTACGAATTGAAGCGCATCCAGCAGGAAGTAGGGATTACCTTCATCTTTGTAACACATGATCAGGAAGAAGCGCTTACGATGTCGGACAAGATCGTGGTCATGAAAAACGGAGAGATCCAGCAAGTAGGCACGCCGGAAGAGATTTATAATGAACCGGCAAACCGTTATGTGGCAAATTTCATCGGAGAAAGCAATATTCTTCCGGGAGTTATGCTGGAGGATTACAAAGTTCGGTTTGATGATATCACCTTTGATTGTGTGGACTTTGGGTTCCGTGAAAACGAAAAAGTCGATGTTGTCATCCGCCCGGAAGACATTGATATCGTAGATGTAAAAGACGGTAAGATGACAGGTGAAGTCTTAAGTGTTCTCTTCAAAGGCGTACACTATGAAATCATTGTGGAAACGGTTCCGGGTACCAGTGTTACGGTCGATATGCGCGTGATCCATAACCATGATGTGACCAGTGAAGACGGAAAAGAAAAGATCAGTGCCAACAATTTCTATGTGGACGTGGAAGACGTACAGAATCTGGATGACAAGGAAATCGTCGCTCTTTCCAATGCACAGGCATGGAATCCGGAGACCGATGATTATATTTCCATTTCCAAAATTGAATACGATCTGAAAGAGGAAGAAGGACAGTATCCGGTTGTATTCTCTACCTCGAACGGAACCAGTATTGAGCGTACGATTTTCGTAGTCAATCAGCCGTTTGTTAAAAATGAAAAGGCAAATGAAGCGATCATGGCATTCAATTTCCAGAAAACGGTAGATGAGATCTTAGAGTCTCAGGCCCTGGATACGGATATTAAGACATGGGCTAATGCACAGGGCTGGAAACTGAGTGATGAAGATCAGAGCATTGACATCAGCGTGGATTATGATTTTGAACCGGAAAATGTAAAAGAAGGTATCTACAAGATTACATTCTCCACGCCGGGACGTGAATTCAAGATTCACACGACCGATTATTCGGAAGTAGGTCAGGAGGTCGGACTGACATTCTTCCCGGAAGATATTCATGTGATGTCAAGGATGGTATTTTAAATGAAACGCTTTTCACAGCTTGCAATCCCTTATATTGTGTGGGCCGCAATGATGCTGGTGCTTCCTATGGCTCTGATCGCACTTTATTCGATCACGGAACCGGGAAATTCCATCATTTCATTTTCCATCACACTGGATCACTACGTCAAATTTTTCACCGACCAGGATTTTTTGATTATACTTTGGCGTTCCATTTGGATTGCAGTTAAAACAACCATACTTTGTCTTCTTATCGGCTATCCGATTGCATATTTTATCGCGCGGAGCAGCGAAAAGGTCCAGAATATTCTGGTGCTTTGCGTAACGATTCCAATGTGGATCAACATGTTGGTAAGAACCTATGCATGGATCGGTCTTCTCAGTGAAGGTGGTCTGGTTCAGAGAATTGCGAGTTTTCTTGGATTTGGGGGAAAAGAATTGCTGTACACGGAAGGTGCCGTCCTTCTGGGCATGGTATATAACTTCCTTCCCTTCATGATTCTGCAGATCAATACGGCATTATGCAAAATGGACCATTCGCTTCTGGAGGCCAGTGCGGATCTGGGAGCGAACCCGGTACAGACCTTCCGGAGAGTGACGCTTCCGCTTTCACTTCCGGGAGTCATCAACGGAATCACACTGGTGTTTCTTCCGGCGGTCAGCTCTTTCTTTATTCCGAAGCTGCTCGGAGGCGGACAGTACTTCCTGATCGGTAATCTGATCGAGAATCAGTTTATCACCGTCGGAGAATGGAACTTCGGAAGTGCGATTTCCATGATAATGGCAGTGATCATGATGCTTCTGATGATGGTTGTGCGTAAGGTGGAAATCCGGAATCAGGGCGGAAAGGAGGAATAAGTCATCATGAAAAAGAACAACCGTATTTTCGGGAAAATACTTATGGCAGTGATGATCATTTTCTTCTATCTGCCGATCGTATATATGATTATTTTTTCCTTCAATGACGGAAAATCCCTTACTCATTTCACTGGATTTTCTTTGCGATGGTATGAGCATATGCTGGAATCCAGGGATATGATGGAGTCGCTTTATACGACATTTAGCATTGCAATAATAGCTACGGCAATATCAACGGTTGCTGGTACAATTGCAGCGATTGGGCTCAGCAAATCAAAGAAGATCGTGCGGGATGTGATGGAGCAGGTAGACAATCTCCCGCTTATGAATCCGGAGATTGTTACGGCGATTGGCTTTATGCTTTTATTTATCACGTTCAAAGTGGAAAAAGGTTATGTGACCATGCTGCTTGCACACATTGCATTTTGTATTCCCTATGTGATTCTGTCCGTTATGCCTAAGATCCGGTCGCTGGATCCGAATCTGGCAGATGCGGCCATGGATCTGGGAGCAACTCCGTGGCAGGCACTGACAAAAGTCATTGTGCCGCAGATCACACCGGGAATTGTTTCCGGAGCGCTGATTGCATTTACGATGTCTGTAGATGATTTTATCATTTCCTATTTCGTGACCGGAAGTGGTGTGAAGAACTTAAGTATTATGGTGTATACCATGAGTAAACGTGTTAATCCGAGTATCAATGCGATTTCAACATTGGTGGTTGTGATTATTACAATCGCGCTTCTCGTCATTAATGTGGTGCCGATGATTACAGCCCGCAAAGCGAAAAAGGCGGATATCGGACGAAAGAAGATGATGATTCCGGCGATCGGTGCAGTCTGTGTGATTTTGATTGCTGTGGGAATCTTCCGATTCGGCAGACAGGCAGATGCACGTCCGTTTGAAGGTCAGACTCTTTATGTGTACAATTGGGGTGAGTATACGGGCGAAAATATTCTGTCCGATTTCGAGGAAAAAACCGGTGCCAAAGTGGTTATGGAGAATTTTGATTCGAATGAACAGATGTACATCAAGGTGGCAAACGGAGAGGCTTACGATATCCTTGTTCCGAGTGATTACATGATTCAGAGACTGATTGAAGAGGATTATCTCCAGGAGCTGGATTACTCGAAATTGGATTGTCTGGATAATCTCGTTGACGATGTGAAGAATCTGCCATACGATCCGGGCAATAAGTACTCTATTCCATATTTCTGGGGAACAGTCGGCATCGTTTATGACACGACAAAAGTAGACCTGGAAGATCTGGAAAGAGAAGGCTTTAATATTTTCCTTGATGAGAAATATAAAGGAGATATTTATCTTTATGATTCAGAAAGAGATGAATTCATGATCGCTTTAAAGGCTCTCGGATATTCCATGAATACGGAAGATCCGGATGAACTTCAGAAAGCTTACGAATGGCTGGTACAGTGTGTACAGACCATGGAGCCTGAAATCGTTATGGATGAGATCATTGACAACATGGCGCAGGGCAGAAAGGCACTGGGACTTATTTATTCCGGGGATGCGACCTATATCATGTCTGAAAATGAAGATATGGGATATTACCTGCCGGAGAGTGGTACAAACCTGTGGTCTGATGCGATGGTTATCCCGAAAAATGCCAAGAACCCGGAGCTGGCACATGCATTTATCAATCATGTATGTGAGTATGAAGGTGCATATGATAACTCCAGTTATGTCGGATATACTTCGGCAAATAAGGAAGTGCTGGAAGATCTGTCCGGTGAAGGCGGAGATTTTGAAGGAATTGATGCATACATTCCAAGAAGCGGTTATGAACTGGACGAAGTATTCGTTTACAATGAGAATACGAGAAAAGAAATCAGTAATCTGTGGAGTAAGGTGAAGATTGCGGCTAGTAATGCAAATTAAGATAAGGTGTTTTGAAGAAGAGGCGGAGATGTCGCTGATAGCAGCGGCAGCTCCGCTTTTCAAGACGGGGGATACAATACAAAAGCGATTTACAAGTGATATTGGAAATGCTAAAATGTAATAAATGAATCAGATAGAAAGTGAAGTGTATAGATGGGTATATATGTGAATAGTAAAAATGCTTACGCACTATACAAAAAAGAAACGGCTAAACCATACTTTGTGGATAAAACTGTGTTGTTAAAGGAATTGTTCCCTTTAGTGGAAGAAGGAAGTCATTATTTATGCATAACGAGACCGAGGCGTTTTGGAAAAACGGTCATGGCTAATATGGTTGCTTCTTTTTTTTCAAAAGGACACAGAGCAAATGATGTTTTTCAGAATTTGCAGATTTATCAGGACAAAGATTATGAAAAATATCTTAATAAATATACGGTTATTCATATTATGTTTAATGATTTGCCACGAAATTGTAATTCATACAAACAGTATATTGATCGTATTGAAGAAACATTAATCAGGGACTTGAAAAAAGAATATCCGGATATGCCAATAGACGATCAGAATGCAGTGTGGGATACTCTTCTTGAAATATACGCCGAAAAACAAGATATAAATATTGTATTTGTTTTTGATGAGTGGGATTTTATTTTTCATCAGAAATTTGTTACGGAAGATGATAAGTTATCCTATTTACAATTCTTGAGAAATCTTTTGAAGGACAGACCGTACATTGCACTTGTATATATGACAGGAATTTTACCAATTGCCAAATATTCCAGTGGTTCTGAACTGAATATGTTTGCAGAATTTACTATGACGACGGAACAAAGATTTTCTGAATATTTTGGTTTTACAGACGAAGAAGTAGATGTGCTTTATTTGCGTTATATAGAAAATTGCGCATCAACCAAGATGGTTACAAGGGATGATTTACGGGAGTGGTATGATGGTTATCATACACGTAAAGGAGAACGATTGTATAATCCGCGTTCAATCGTGTTATCACTTTCTAATAATAATACAGGCAATTACTGGACAAGTTCAGGACCATATGATGAAATTTTTTATTATATTGAAAACAATATTGCTGATGTAAGAGAAGATTTAGCACTTATGGTATCAGGTATACCGGTACCCGCAAAAATTCAGGAATATGCAGCGACATCTATGAATTTGCAGACAAGAGATGAAATATTTTCTGCGATGGTGGTATATGGATTTTTGACATATGAAAATGGAAAAGTTATGATTCCCAACAAAGAGCTAATGGATAAATTTGCTGATATGTTAAAAAAGGAAGCTTCATTGGGTTATGTGTATCGATTGGCGAAAGAATCGGATCGAATGCTTAGAGCTACATTAGCCGGAGATACGGAAACGATGGCAGAAATTCTGGAGCTTGCACATGATACGGAAATACCGTTATTAAGCTATAATGACGAAACAGAATTAACAGCTGTTGTGAATCTTGTATATTTATCAGCAAGAGACAATTATCGTGTGGAACGAGAAGATAAGTCCGGTGTAGGATATGTGGATTTTATTTTTTATCCGGTAAATCGGGATGCGGATGGGATTATTTTGGAATTAAAGGTAGATCACAGTCCCGATGAAGCAATCAGGCAGATTAAAGATAAAAAATATATTCTACGTTTTACAGGGAAATTGGGTGAAGAACGTAAATGTGCAGGAAGAATTCTTGCGGTTGGAATTAGTTATAATAAAAAGCAGAAGAAACATGCCTGCAAAGTAGAAGTATTAAATTAGTAGGGTAGGATTCATAAGAGAATGCAGAATTAGGCTTGCATTTCCTGTGTGAGTATGATACGATGACGGTAGTTAAAGAAGAGTCCGGTCTACTGACGGAGAAAGCGTGGAGTACCACGGGGGAGCCGGATTCTGGAACGCCGACCGTCTGGGCAGCATATGTATTTTACATGTGTTGCCTTTTTTGTTCCTCTTTAACAGGACGATTTATCTAATATAACAGTAAATTTTATTTTTGGCAGCATTTACCTGCAAATGAAGAAGGGAGAAAAACATGGGATTCAAATCAGATATTGAAATCGCACAGGAATGTCAGATGTCACCGATTACTGAAATTGCAGCAAAGGCAGGCATTGATGACAAGTATTTAGAGCAGTACGGAAAATACAAAGCAAAAATTGATTACAATCTGTTAAAAGAAAGCGATAAAAAGGATGGAAAACTGATCCTTGTTACCGCAATCAACCCGACTCCGGCCGGAGAAGGAAAAACTACGACTACGATCGGACTTGCTGATGGTATGCAGAAGCTTGGCAAGAATGTTATGGTCGCACTTCGTGAGCCATCCCTTGGACCTGTATTTGGAGTAAAAGGCGGGGCAGCCGGCGGCGGATACGCGCAGGTTGTTCCGATGGAGGACATCAACCTTCATTTCACAGGAGATTTCCATGCAATCGGCGCAGCGAATAACCTTCTTGCAGCAATGATCGATAATCATATTTACCAGGGAAATGAATTGAATATTGATCCGAGAAAGATTACCTGGAAACGCTGCGTGGACATGAACGACCGTCAGCTTCGCTATGTGGTAGACGGACTTGGCGGAAAACCGAACGGAACTCCTCGTGAAGACGGATACGACATTACCGTTGCATCTGAGATCATGGCAGTTCTTTGTCTCGCAAAGGATATTACAGATTTAAAAGAACGTCTATCTCGTATCATCATCGGATACACATACGGAAAGATCGCAGACCAGAAGCCGGTAACAGCAGGCGATCTTCATGCAGAGGGAGCTATGGCTGCACTGCTTAAGGATGCTTTGAAACCGAACTTGGTACAGACACTTGAGAAAGTTCCGGCCATTGTACACGGCGGACCATTTGCAAATATTGCTCACGGATGTAACTCTGTAACTGCTACAAGAATGGCAATGAAGCTGGCTGATTATGCAATCACAGAAGCCGGATTTGGTGCGGATCTCGGAGCAGAGAAATTCCTTGATATCAAATGCCGTATGGCAGGAATCAAGCCAAATGCAGTTGTCATTGTAGCAACTGTTCGTGCTTTGAAATACAACGGCGGTGTAGCAAAAGCAGATCTCAATAACGAAAATCTGGAGGCGCTGGAAAAAGGGCTTCCGAACCTGCTGAAGCATGTAAGTAATATTAAAAATGTTTATAAGCTCCCGTGTGTTGTTGCGATCAATGCATTCCCGACCGATACAAAGGCTGAACTGGATCTGGTTGAAGCAAAATGTAAAGAGCTTGGCGTAAATGTTGCACTTTCTGAAGTATGGGCGAAAGGCGGCGAAGGCGGCGTGAAGCTTGCAGAAGAAGTGATTCGTCTCGCAGAAGAACCGAATGATTTCTCTTATTCTTATGAACTTGAGGGAAGTATTGAAGATAAATTAAATCAGATTGTTCAGAAGATTTATGGCGGCAAGCGTGTCGTACTGACGGCCCAGGCACAGAAACAGGCGAAAGAGCTGGAAGCTCTCGGCTTTGGAAACTGCCCGATCTGTGTGGCTAAGACACAGTACAGTCTGACAGATGATCCGACGAAACTTGGCGCTCCGACGGATTTTGAAGTTACGGTTCGTAACCTGAAGATTTCTGCAGGTGCAGGATTTATTGTTGCTCTTACCGGTGAGATCATGACAATGCCGGGGCTTCCGAAAGTTCCGGCAGCAGTAAGAATTGATGTGGATGAGACCGGAAAGATTACGGGGCTGTTCTAGATTAGTGTATGTTATCAAGATGAAAAACGGGCGGAAGATTGAATCTTCCGCCCGGATTTTTACTCGGCCAAAACTCCATCCATAAATGCAATGATTCCTGCTTCAACCTCGTCTTTTATATCCGCATAGTTATGGATCTCATGACGGTATCCGGAATAGAGCTTTGTCTTAACCTGATGTCCGGTTTTGACCAGCCAGTTCGAAACTTCACAGACTCCCTGACCGTATTCGCCGACAGGATCCTGATCTCCGGCGATATTGTAGATCGGGAGTGCAGTCGGTACTTTTTCTGCCCATTCGGTTCCGGTGATCACATCCATCATCTGGGTGAAGTACAGCAGAGACTGGTTATTTGTCGGTTTGGTAAAGGCATCAAACGGATCTTCCGCATGATCATGCTGTACATACGGATCAGCACAGATCCATTCATTTCCGATGCTGACTTCGCCGCATCTTTCGCACATCCATCCCAGAAGTGAACCAACAAATTCGGGGTTACAGCCTTTTCCATTTCCTTCGGCTACAATTTTTTCAAGCCCGGTCTGGGCTTCGGAAGCACCGCGGAAAATACCGGTGGTTCCGCAAATGGTTACACCTGCAAGATCGTCTCCGTATTTGGCGATGTAGTCTCTTGCGATGAAAGAGCCCATACTGTGTCCGAACAGGAAATAAGGCAGGTTCGGGTATTTCTCACAAACCAGTTCTTTCAGTGTGTGTTCATCCTCCATCATCGTGTGGACACCCTTGTCACCCCAGTCGCCCCAGGTATCATTTTCCAAAGCCGTTTTTCCGTGTCCTACATGATCGTCGGCAGCTACTATATAGCCGGCATCCAGAAACTTGACGATCATATGCAGATATCTTCTTGAATGCTCGCCAAAACCATGAATTACCTGGACAATTCCCTTTGGTTTGGCAGCCGGAACATAGATCCAGCCATAGACCTCATCGCGTTCATTGAAGGATTTGAATTTTACCTCGTGTAGTATAATAAACACCTCTTTCTTTTGAAATTATGTTGTTTCACTTATATATTTATCCAGATAACATTTCTGTATGAGTGCGACCAGTTCGGGAGCTTTTCCGCCGACAGGAGTTCCGTTCAGACTTTCTGCACTTACACAAAGCTTTGTTGAACTGGATACAAGTACTTCATCAGCTTCAAATAGCTGCTGCATAGTAAAAGAAGTTTCATCAACGGGGATGTTATTTGCCTTACAAATCTCAATGATATGTTTTCGGGTAATTCCCGGTAAAATATAATGGTCCGTGGGGTGTGTAATAAGTACTCCGTCTTTTATTATACTGATGTTGCTGTGCGCACATTCAGTAACGATATCTCCCCGGTGGAACACACATTCATCGCAACCTGCTTCTTCAGCTTTTTGAGCTGCAATACAATTGACCATCAGATTTAACGTTTTAATATTACAATGAAGAAAACGAGTATCTTCCGTTTCAGTCAAATGTAGTTTGTGTTCTTGATCTTTGAGCTTCATCGGCTTAATGGTAACCCATAAGTTCGCTTTCACATCAGCCTTTGGAAAGATGTGGTTGCGAGGAGCTGTTCCGCGTGTAACCTGCCAGTAAAGCATTTGCTCCGGAGAGTCCACTTTCCGGACTAATTCATTTAGAATTTCTGCCATTTCTGCTTTGGTATAAGGAATAGAGATACGAACCAGTCTGGCACTGTTGTAAAGTCTTTCCAAATGTTCGCTTAAAGCAAAGATTTTATGGTTATTTACCATGGTTGCTTCATAAACTCCATCACCAAAATAGCAGGCTCTGTCGTTGATGGGGATTCGCATCTCCTCGATCGCTGCGATTTCCCCGTTATAATAAGCTAAATCTTTCATTTTATTCAAATCTGCCTTTCATCAGAATTTCACCGTTCCACACGGCTGTTTTGCCTCTTGCAAAAACGCTTTCGATAGCGAGATGATCTCCGAGAACAAGAAGATCGGCGTCAGCCCCTTCCATGACACATCCTTTTTTCTCTTTCTGTCCCAGAACATTTGCCGGAGTAGTGGTAAGAAGTTTCAGTGCTTCCTCCAAAGGCAGCCCTCTGCGTACGAGACTCTGGATTGTCTGGTGCAGATATTTTGGAGAGGCATAGGTAAGTCCGATACATTCCCCGCGTTCATTAAATCTAGGCTGACTTCCAAAAGCATCGCTGGACATCGTTACGTGGTCGGCACTTACACCTTCACGTCCGAGGAGTTCCAGAATGAGTGCCGCATTCTGTTCCATTTCGTCTGGTGTACACCCTGCAGTACAATCCATATATCCACCTCGGCGCACCAGTTCGGCACCATCATCAATCAATTCCGGTGTGCGGAGCATATGGGTCGGAAGCAAGTTTTTAGGAGAAACGTCGGAGTGATCCAGTACGTAGAAAATAGGCTCCAGACGTCCTTTGCCACTTCCCATGTGCATAGTCACAATTCCGGCGGTGTTGCTCAAAAGTCCGGCTCTTCGGGCAGCGGTCGCAAGAGCAATAAGATCTTCTCCAGTCGGGTTGGAACTGCGGTGGTCTGATACAGCAACCTTAACACCAACCATAGGAGGAATCATCATAATATCCTTTTCGACACTTCCGGTCAGCGTTGTCGGCGGATAGCCATATGCACTTGTAAGAGTGTAGGCAGTGATACCTTCATCGTTCAGTGCTCTGGCCTTTGCAACCAGATTTTCAATACTTCGGGTAATACCATCGGTACCAAGAAGTCCGACTACGGTAGTAATACCATTTGTCGTAAATACACTAAGCTGTGATTCTGGAACACGTGAAGCCGGGCCCTGTTCTCCACCTCCGCCTGTAATATGAACATGAAGATCAATGTATCCCGGTGTCAGAATTTTTCCTTCCAGATCAAATGTCTCTACATCAGGAAGTCCTTCGTATCCCGTGATTTTTTCGGCAATTCGACAAATTTTCTCATCTACGATTAATAAATCTTTCTTACCAAGTGGAGTTGGTGCGTATACCTGAGCATTCTTAAATAATTTGATCATGTTTGTTTTACTCCTTTATTACTTCCCAGCCTTTGTGTTATCAAGTTTAGCAATACCGAATCCGGTGAATCCCCAAATCAGTGCAAAAATGAATCCTGTATAACAGAGAATTGCCCATGGCAGGTAGGATAATGTTTCAACTCCCAGTGTTCCCGCCATATATGCGCCTGCTGCAGACCATGGAACCAGTGGTACAAATACGGTTCCGGCATCTTCCAGTGTTCGGGAAAGATTCTTTGCTGCAAGACCACGTTCTTTGTATGCATCACGGAACATTTCACCAGGGATTAAAATGGACAAGTAGGAATTACCGGTTGTAAGTGCCATAACAATACAAGAACCTACGGTGGCTGCGATCAGTGCACCGGTACTCTTTGCGACGCTCAGGATTTTCTGAAGAACAACATCCAGACATCCTGCCCGGCTCATAATACCTGCGAAGCAGAATGCGCAGAATACCAGAAGTGTCGTACTCATAATACCATTCATACCGCCACGGTTAAGCAGCTTTGTGATTTCGGCAGAAGCGGTTGCAGAGTCGAATCCGGATTTGGTTATCATCGTTACATTGAATCCATTTACAGTCGAAGCAAAAATATTCTTCAGAGGCTGTCCCTGGAAGATAAATGCTTCAATTCCGGCAACAACAGTAGAAAGGAGCATGACCGGAAGGGTTGGCTTTTTCAAAAGAGAACCGGCAAGGATAAGTACTACCGGCAGAAGAAGCAGGAGATTCCAGTTATACATCTGATCCAACTGTGCCAACATCGTTGTTACTGCCTCTGAATTCGCTCCGGCAGAAACATTTGCATTCATTCCGGCAATAGCATATACGACCAGAGATACGATCGTAGCAGGAATGGTGGTGTAAAACATATGTCCGATATGTTCATATAATTCGCTTCCGGCTGCGATAGGAGCCAGATTCGTTGTGTCAGAAAGCGGTGACATCTTATCTCCGAAATAGGAACCGGCAATAACTGCACCTGCTGTTGCCGGAAGTGAAACACCAAGTGTACTTGCGATACCCATCAGAGCGACACCCATTGTTGCAACAGATCCCCAGGATGTACCTGTAACGATAGAAACTACTGCTGTGATTAAGAATGCAGTTACCAACAAGAATTTTGGACTTACAATCTGAACACCATAATAAATCATAAGCGGAATAGTTCCGGCAGCCATCCAGGTACCGACTAACGCGCCTACGCAGACCAAAATTAATATGGCAGGCATACCTTTGGCAATTTTGTTACAAATTTCATCCAGCATTTCATCCCAGGTAACACCTACACGGAATGCGATGAATGCAGCGACGCAGGCAACCATGATAAGAAGTGGTTCAGTATTGAATCCATAGATTCCTTTGCCGATGGTCAGGATGATCAACATCGCAATAATAGGAATGATAGATTCTGTAAACGTGGGTTTTCTTTTGAAATGACTTTTTCTCTCTTTTGTTTCTTTACTCATATTTTCTCCTCCTTTAGTTGCGAAAACAGTAAATTTTCTTTACCTGTTTTTGCGAATTGTATTGATATTCATTTTATCATAGATGGGGAATAATGGCAATGAAAGCACTTCTTGTAATGAATGATTTGTGCACAATTCATAAAAAATCCTGCGCCAGTTCTAAAAAGGCCTTCATTTCACGGGTTACCCATTTGTCTTTATGATAGACGATCTGGCGGCAGACTTGCAGATGAAAATCACGGACATCCAGCCTGCTCAGACGACCTTCATCCAGATCTTTTTTTACGATAAATCCGGGCAGAAATGATACTCCCAGATTGTGGCGAAGCTGATTGATGATAAATTCTGTATTTCCTGTTTCGAGAAATGGGTGAAGTTCATACCCTTTTTCAGCAAGTGATTCTTCAAGCAGAAGACGATAACTGGCATCCTTTTCTGTGGAAATAAATGGTTGACAGATCACCTCGTCCAGATTCAGTTCTCTGCGCTTCGAAAGCGGATTCTCAGAAGAAGATACGAAAAAAACCTCTTCCGGTTTTTCCAGTACTTTTACCCATTTTGTGTTATACACAGGTTTATCCAAAAAATAGACGATGTCCAATGTATTCTTATCCATCATATGAAGAAGGATTTCGGGAGAATCTGTGACAATTTTTATATTTACTTTGGGATAACGACGATGATATTCACGCAAAAGGACGGGGAAAACAGACGCGCAGACCGATTCTATGGTCCCCAGGCAGAGCTTTCCTGTCAGCTCATCCGGATTCGATAGAGCATCTTTAGCCTGAGAGATTTCCCTTGTGATATTAGAGGCGTAATTATAAAAAATACGTCCCTGATGTGTAAGAAGCGTCTGTTTTCCGATTCGATCAAAAAGATGAACTCCGAGTTCATTTTCCAGATTTTTAATCTGAATTGTGACGGCAGCCTGAGTATAGCCAAGCTGCTCGGCGGCGCGGGAAAAGCTTTTAAACTTTGCTACTTGCAAAAACGTTGATATTTCGCGGAATTCCATACCGGTTCCTCCTGATTATAATATAAAAAGTATTTAACGATATTATAAAAACATTAAATTTTACATTTGTGATAATTCCATGATACACTGAGATTACGAGAACAGCAAGCTCTTTCTGGGGAGAAAGAGTGGACAAAAATGCGAGAGGAAAAATAGGGATAGCGATACCTGGAGGCAAGAAGAAAAGGAGAAAAAGAAATGTACAAAAACGATGAGAAATACGGAGCCTATGTGAATATTCTGAGAGAAGAACTTGTTCCGGCGATGGGATGTACGGAACCTATTGCACTGGCTTATGCAGCAGCGACTGCTCGCAAAGTTCTGGGAGAATTACCGGACAGAGTAGTAATCGGAGCAAGTGGCAGTATTATTAAAAATGTCAAATCTGTAATCGTACCGAATACGGATCACCTCAAAGGAATTCCGGCAGCTGCTGTGGCGGGAATTATTGCGGGAAAGCCGGAAAAAGAACTTGAGGTAATTGCAGAAGTAACAGCGGAAGAAATAGCCCGGATGAAAGAATATCTGGAAAATGTAGAAATCAAAATCGAGCATATCGACAACGGACTTACATTTGAAATTATTGTGACGCTGTATAAAGGGAAAGAATATGCAAAAGTAAGAATTGCAAACTATCATACGAATATTGTTCTTATTGAGAAAAATGGTGAGGTTTTAAAAGAAGTACCAGTGGATGACGAAAGCGAAGAGGGACTTACAGACAGAAGCTTGTTGAATATGAAAGATATTTTTGATTTTGCCGAAACAGTGGAAATTGAAGATGTGAAAGGGATCCTTGACCGCCAGATTGAATATAACATGGCAATTGCAAAAGAAGGAATCCGGGGAAATTACGGAGCAAATATTGGTTCTGTCCTGCTGGATATTGGGCAAGACAATCTTATGGTAAAAGCGAAGGCAATGGCAGCGGCAGGTTCCGATGCCCGTATGAATGGATGTGAACTTCCGGTTATTATCAATTCCGGAAGCGGCAATCAGGGAATCACGGCATCTGTACCGGTTATTGTATATGCAGAAGGAACACAGTCAGGAAAGGAGAAAATGTACCGTGCGTTGGTGCTCTCTAATCTGACGGCAATTCACCAGAAGACACCGATCGGGCGGCTTTCCGCATACTGTGGAGCAGTCAGTGCAGGAGCCGGAGCAGGTGCAGGTATCGCATATTTGTGCGGCGGTGGATACGAAGAAATTATTCATACAGTAGTAAACGCATTGGCAATTGTTTCCGGGATCGTCTGCGACGGAGCAAAGGCATCCTGTGCTGCGAAGATTGCATCCGCTGTTGAAGCAGGAATTTTCGGATATCAAATGTATGTACACGGACAGGAATTTGTCGGAGGAGACGGAATCGTTACAAATGGTGTTGAAGCGACCCTTCAGAACGTCGGAAGACTTGGAAAACAAGGCATGAAAGAAACAAATGAAGAAATCATCCGGATTATGATTGGGGAGAATTGTTAATCTGTAACTGTTCAGAGCCAAGCAGATTTGTCAAAAAAGGGTGTTGAATGCTTGCATTCGTGAGCACTTTTTTGTACAAATCTATTTGGCGGATACGCCACACTGAGGAAACACGAAGTGTTTTCGAGGTTGGCTCTGAACAGTTACGTTAATCTTATCTTAAGATGAAAAATGATAAAAAGCTGTATGTAAAACAGATGGTCTATCCGTGGTTTGCATACAGCCTTTTCTAATATAAAATAGTGCTATTTCTCATTCTTATCTTTCGGATTCTTCCAGAACCAGAACGCTGCAAGAATACCGGCTATGTATAAAATATTGACAAGGATGGTAGGCACATCCTTCAATAAATAAATGACCGCAACGATTGCAGCCAGAGAGACGGAAAGCTTAAAGGCTGTAAATAACCGCTTCTCTTTTCGTTCTTTTGCTTCCTGAAGCTGTTCAAACCGTTTTTGCTCTAACTTGAGATATTCCATAAGCTGAGAATTATCAATATGAGAAAGAATCCACTCATCTCGTGAAAAATCAGATTTCTTCGAGCGGAATGGAGAAAAAAGCCGTTTCGGCGGTTCTTCCTCTGAGACTGGTTCCATTTCTTTTTCCGCTCTGATCTCAGGATCTGGTGCTTCCGCTACCGGGTCTGGATTCATAATCGTTTCTTCTGTTTCCGTTTTGGAAGTTGGTGTATATTCGGACAAAGATATCCCTCCTGTTTGGCTGTGTGAAAATGAGCTATATGCCATATCATAACAGCTTTTAAGGGGAAATTCAAGGGTGACTGGGGCGGGTGACTCTTGTAGTTTTTACATATTCGTGCTATAGTTCTTTTTAGCAAAAGTTTTGCCGGGGGAGCAAAATCAAAACGCTGACACAAAGGAGGAATGTTTATGAATTATTATGAACGTGCACTGGAATTGAAGGAGGAGACTATAGCGGACCGTCGTTATATTCATACCAATGCAGAAGTGGGGTTGCATATGCCGAAGGCAAAAGCGTATGTGTTGAAGAAACTGACGGAATATGGCCTTGATCCGAAAGAATGCGGAGAAGGTGTTACCGCTACGCTTGGAAAAGGCGGTAAAGTGATTTTGCTTCGAGCTGATATGGATGCGCTTCCGATGCCGGAAGACAGCGGGCTCCCATTTGCCTGTCCTACGGGAACAGAAGGACATTGTTGTGGACACGATCTTCATGCGGCAATGCTTCTTACTGCAGCAAGATTGTTAAAAGAGAATGAGGACGCTCTGGAAGGAACTGTTAAATTCATGTTCCAGCCGGGAGAGGAGAATTTCACGGGAGCAAACAACATGGTTGAGAACGGAATTCTGGAGAATCCGAAACCGGATATCGCGATGGCTTATCATGTCGGTCCTGGAAAGATTCCGATGGGAACTTATATGTATAATGACAGTGGTAAGGCTATTATGTTCTCCATGGACGGATTTGAGATTCATATCAAGGGACGCGGTTCACACGGAGCATATCCACATATGTCTATTGACCCGATCAACATCGGTGTGCATGTGCACCTTGCGCTTCAGGAACTGATTGCGCGTGAGTGCAATCCGAATGATGCCTGTGTTTTGACGATCGGACAGTTCCAGGCTGGTTCCGCACCGAACATTATCCCGGAGAGCGCGGTGCTCAGTGGCACGATCCGTACCAATAGTCCGGATGCACGTAATCTGCTGCTGAAACGTATGAAAGAAGTGAGTGAACGTACGGCAGAAGTTTACGGCGGTACAGCAGAAGTAGTTATGACCGGCGGAGTCGGCCCGCTGATCAGCGATGCTGCGCTGACAAAGGAAATGGTAGGCTACATGAATGAGCTGCCAATCCCCGGACTTATGGGTTATCCGGGAATTACCGCCAGCGCTTCAGAGGATTTCGCTGTAGTTGCAGAGCAGATCCCGAGCGTATTTATGTATATATCCGCAGGATTTCTGGATGAAAGAGGAGCAGTTTCCGCTCACAATCCGAAGGTGTTGTTTAATGAAGACGTGCTTCCGATCGGATCAGCCTGCCTGGCCCACTGTGCAACTGAGTGGCTGAAGAATAATAAGTAGTCTTTAGCCTAAAAAGAAACTAAAATACAACAGAAAAAAAGGAACGGCTTTCACACCACGCTGTCAAGCAGATGACATTGAGGAACAAGGCCGTTCCTCTTTTTGTGTGCAAATGTTTTTTCGCGCGAATGTGCATGTATTGATCGGACGCAAGACTGGTTTTGTCGGCAGAAGAAAAATGTTGGAAAGAACATTGACCATACAAAACATGAATGATATTGTGAATATAGTTTGAGAAAATATATTGTCAAAGATCAAAAAAAGGAAAGGTTAAGCTGAAATTTGCAAATGAACAGAGAATTTATTCAAGTATTGAATGCCTATGAAAATAATTTGAAACATATTTCGATAGATATCCCGAAATATAAGATGACGGTGTTCACCGGTGTTTCAGGTTCAGGGAAATCTTCTTTGGTATTGGATACGATCGCAGCCCAGTCCAGACGGGAGTTGAATGATACATTCCCGGGATTTGTCCAGAATTATCTGCCCAAATACGGGCGGCCGCATGTGGAACGAATCGATAATCTTCCGGTCGCGATCGTGATCGATCAGAAAAAACCGGCACCTAATATGCGCTCTACAGTCGGAACGTATACAGACACTTATACACTTTTGAGACTTCTTTTTTCAAGAGTGGGAGAACCGTTTGTCGGCTATTCGGATACATTTTCATTCAATCATCCGCAGGGAAGCTGTCCGCGCTGCGATGGAATCGGTGAGATTACGGAACTGGATGTACACAAGCTGGTCGATTTTGATAAATGTCTGAATGATCCCGGAGTGATTAATTATGTCGCATTTGAGCCGGGACAGTGGCGATGGATCCGATATGCCAACAGTGGGCTGTTTGACCTGAATAAAAAGATAAAAGATTATTCGGAAGAAGAATTGGAACTGTTTCTGTATTCGCCGCAGATTCGTTTGAAAAACCCACCGGAAGGATGGCCGAAGACGGCAAAGTATGAAGGCCTGGTTCACAGAATGTACCGCAGTGTTCTGAATTCAGAGGAAGGAAAACTGCACAAACAGATCCTGGGTCCCATGACGCACCGCGGAGTATGTCCGGATTGCGGAGGTACCCGCCTGAATCCGAAGGTGCTTTCATGCCGGATAAACGGGAAAAATATTGCCGAAGTGACTGCGATGCCGCTTAAAGAACTGAGCGTATGGTTGAATGAAATAGAGTCACCGTTGGCGGAGGATATTAAGCGAACACTTTCTGCCAGAATACAGGCGCTAATTGATATTGGACTTGATTATCTGACACTGGCGAGGGGACTCGGAACCCTGTCAGGTGGAGAAGCACAGCGATGCAAGATTGCCAAATACATGAATTCATCTCTTACGGATCTGCTGTATATTCTGGATGAACCGAGCGTAGGCCTCCACAGTCATGATATCGACCGGCTTCTGCGGGCGGTGGAAAAGTTACGGGATGCAGGCAATACCGTTCTGATGGTGGAGCACCATAAGGAAATGATCCGGGCAGCGGATCATATCGTTGACATTGGCCCCGGGGCAGGTGCGTCCGGAGGAAATATCCTGTTTCAGGGAAGCTATGCGGAACTTGTGAAAAGCAATACCCGGACAGGGGAAATGCTTCGCAGGAAAAGTGGTTTGAAAACATGTGTCAGAATACCAAAGACCTGGTATGAACTTCAAAATGTGACATACCATAATCTAAAGGATATTTCCGTAAAAATACCGTTGGGCGTGATGACTGTGATCGCAGGAGTTGCCGGATCAGGAAAGAGCTCACTGATGGAACATTTTGCAGAGACATGCCCTGAAAAACCGATTTATATCAGTCAGAAAAACATTGGAATCAGTCTGCGGTCCACTCCTGCAACATACCTTGGAGCGGCAGATGAAATCCGGAAGATTTTTGCCGGAAAATGTGGCGTCAGTGCCGGACTTTTCTCGTTTAATGGAAAAGGGAAATGTCCGGTATGCAAAGGAAAAGGAGTGGTCGTCTCGGATATGGCTTTTATGGATTCCATCGAAACAGTATGTGAAGCATGCGGTGGTCTCCGATATTCCAAAGAGGTGCTGGAATATGAGGTAGACGGATATAACATTGCCCAAGTCATGGATTTTACTGTAAGTAAAGCAGAAGAATGGTTTGCCGGAACAGAGGTGGCAAAAATGCTGCATCCGCTGACGAGGGTGGGACTCTCCTATCTTCATCTGAATCAGTCCCTGTCCACATTATCCGGTGGAGAACTTCAGCGGCTGAAGCTAGCATCGTATCTGAACAGCAGTGGAAAGATTTTTATTCTGGACGAGCCTACCGACGGACTGCACATGGAAGACATTTGTAACATTCTGGAATTGTTTGATGAAATGGTGGATGCCGGGAACTCCCTTTTCCTGATCGAACATAATCTGGAAGTCATAAAAGGATGTGATTATCTGATCGAGCTGGGGCCGGGCGGAGGAAATGAAGGAGGAAATCTGTTGTTTGCAGGTACGCCGGAAGAACTTGTAACAAGTGAAAAATCTGTAACGGCGCCGTATCTCAAAGAAGACTTATAGAATGCATAGATTTTTGTGCAAAAGACGCAGTTGTGTGTGAATTAAAATCATGTTACGATAAGTGGTGTAATAGATAATATGTGACTTAAAGGCTATGACACGTCCACATAGCATATGGAAAAGCAGGGCAAGAGAAGAATAACAGTAGGAGGAACAGGATGCGCAAAACGAAAATCATTTGTACTTTAGGACCATCAACCGATAAAGAAGGGGTACTGGAGACACTGATTCAGGAAGGGATGGATGTTGCCAGATTTAACTTTTCTCACGGAAGTCATCGGGAACAGAAGGAGCGTCTGATCAAACTTCAGGAGATCCGGGAACGGCTCGGAAGACCGGTTGCCGCTCTTCTGGATACGAAGGGACCGGAGATCCGGATTCGTACTTTTAAAGAAGGAAAGGTTGAACTGGTCGAAGGACAGGAATTTACACTGACATCGGAAGACATTGAAGGAACAAACGAAAAGGTATCCGTAACCTACGAAGATTTATATAAAGACTTAAAGCCGGGAGACAGTGTGCTGATCGACGATGGTCTGATCGGTCTGGAAGTCGTAAGTATTGAAGGAAAAGAAATCCACTGTGTTGTAAAAAACGGGGGAATGGTTTCAGACCGTAAAGGCGTGAACCTTCCGGGAGTGGATGTGAATATGCCGTTTATCAGCCCGAAGGATAAAGAAGATATTCTTTTTGGAATTCGAGAAGGATTTGATTTCATTGCAGCTTCTTTTACACGTACAGCAGAAGATGTGGCGGAGATTCGTAAGATTTTATATGAGAACGGTGGAGCTGATATCGGAATCATTGCAAAGATCGAGAACCAGCAGGGCGTGAATAATATCGATCGAATCATCGAAGCTGCCGATGGAATCATGATTGCCAGAGGTGACATGGGTGTAGAAATCCCGCTGGAAGACGTTCCTGTCATCCAGAAGGAAATCATTGCCAAAGTTTACAATGCGGGGAAACAGGTTATCACGGCAACTCAGATGCTGGATTCCATGATAAAAAATCCACGTCCAACTCGTGCGGAGACGACGGACGTGGCAAATGCGATTTACCAGGGAACCAGCGCAATCATGCTGTCCGGAGAAACTGCAGCGGGAAAATATCCGGTGGAGGCACTGAAAACAATGGTTCGTATCGCTGTGCGAACCGAAAGTGACATCCCATATAATGAACTGTTCAGTGTCCGGAAAAAAGAAGAAAAGAAAGATATGACGACGGCGATTTCCCATGCAACCTGTATGACGGCCATTGATATGGACGCCAAGGCCATCATTACCGTGACCAAGTCCGGCCATACTGCGAGAATGGTGTCCAGATTTCGACCGGGATGTCCGATCGTGGGATGTACTTCCGATATGCGTACCTGCCGGAAATTAAATCTGTCTTGGGGTATTTCACCGATTTTGATCAAAGAAGAGTACAGCATGGAGATTTTATTCCTTCATGCGACAGAAGCAGCTGAACGAGAGGGATTTGTACAGGAAGGAGATGTGGCGATCCTGACTGCCGGTGTTCCGGTAGGGCACCCAGGAAAAACGAATCTGATTAAAGCGGCGATTGTCGGAGAGTATTAGGAGGAAAATAAAGTGTTATCGAATCAGATTTTACAGAGAACGATTCATGAAATCGGGGATATTGTGGAATGTAGTTGTTCCATTTGGAATATGGAAGCGGCCATGCTGGCCGCAGTCGGAGCAAAGAAGGGCTGGATCCAGCACGCAGTAGAAGCGTTTATCTCGGAGGTTCAGGAGGTGGGCTGTACGGCAGAACTTGTGACAGATGAGATTGCGGTCTTCCCGGTTTGTGATGAACTGGAGCCGATCTATATTTTTGTGATCGAGCATGAAGACAAACTGAACGGAAGGGTCAGTGGAAAACTCTGTGTGAGTCAGCTGGAAGGCTTGATCCGCATGAACAAGGAGCGGATGGATAAGAACCGTTTCATGCAGAATCTGATTCTGGATAATCTTCTTCTGGTCGATATTTACAATCAGGCAAAGAAATTGTCCATTCCGGTGGAAAAGCGCAGAGTAGTCATTCTGATCGAACCAAAGAATCCGGAGGATACCATCGTCCTCGAGATGGTGAAAGGCATCTATACTTCGGGAACCGGTGATTATGTAACGGCGGTCGATGAAGGACATGTAATCCTGATCAAGGCGCTGGATGAAACAGACAGCACAAGAGAGATCCAGCACAATGCGAAGATGCTGGTCGATATGATCAATACAGAAGCAATGGTAAATGTCCGAGTGGCTTACGGTACCATTGTGGAGGAACTGAAGGATGTTTCCCAGTCTTATAAAGAGGCGCAGATGGCATTGGATGTCGGAAGGATTTTCTATCCGGAAAAAAATATTCTCGCCTACAAGGAACTGGGAATCGGTCGTCTGATCCATCAGCTTCCGCTGTCACTTTGTGACATGTTTCTGGAGGAAGTATTTGCTGGAAAAGCAGTGGATCAGTTTGAAGAAGAAACCTTGTCTACCGTAGACAAATTTTTTGAAAATAACCTGAATATTTCGGAGACGGCAAGGCAGCTCTTCGTACACCGCAATACATTGGTGTACCGTCTGGAGAAGATTCAAAAACAGACAGGGCTGGATGTCAGAGTATTTGAAGATGCACTTACATTTAAAATTGCATTAATGGTTGCTGACCATGTGAAATTTGTCCGCTCAAAGGAATAACAGGTTCAGATAAATACAGCATAAAAGAAAAGGAGTGTTGACAATGGTGAAATTGTATGATGGTGGTGCGTATCTTGTAAATGGTATGGAAATTATTCCGGACGCACCGGATGCTTTGGAGGCAGTAAAAAGTAAGACAGGAACTCAGATCACGAAGCAGGAAGCTGCACAGCAGACCATGGCGTATGGAATACTGAAGGCACACAATACTTCCAGAAATATGGAACGGCTTCAGATTAAGTTTGACAAGCTGACTTCCCACGATATTACATTTGTCGGAATCATTCAGACGGCGCGTGCTTCCGGCCTTGAGAAATTCCCGATTCCGTATGTTCTGACGAACTGCCATAACAGCCTGTGTGCGGTTGGAGGAACGATTAATGAAGATGACCATATGTTTGGCCTTACCTGCGCAAAGAAATACGGCGGTGTCTACGTTCCGCCTCATCAGGCCGTCATCCATCAGTATGCAAGGGAAATGCTTGCAGGCGGCGGTAAGATGATTCTTGGTTCAGACAGTCATACCCGCTACGGAGCGCTTGGTACGATGGCGATGGGCGAAGGCGGACCGGAGCTGGTAAAACAGCTGCTGAATAAGACCTATGATATCAAAATGCCGGGTGTTGTGGCGATTTATCTTGACGGGGAACCAATCAAAGGCGTAGGACCGCAGGATGTTGCACTTGCAATCATCGGCGCGACATTCGGAAATGGCTATGTTAATAATAAAGTGATGGAATTTGTGGGACCGGGAGTTAGCAAACTGAGTGCAGATTTCCGTATTGGAATCGATGTCATGACTACAGAGACCACTTGTCTGTCCTCAATCTGGAGAACCGACGAGAAGATCAAAGAATTCTACGATATTCATGGAAGAGTCGGAGAATACAAAGAACTGAACCCGGGAGCAGTGACCTACTATGACGGACTGGTTTATGTGAATCTGAGCGAAATCCGTCCGATGATCGCGATGCCGTTCCATCCATCCAATGTATATACCATTGATGAGGTCAATGCAAATCTTGCAGACGTGCTTCATGATGTAGAACAGAGAGCCCTTGTAAGTCTTGATGGTGCAGTGGATTATTCACTGCAGAGCAAAGTGGTAGACGGAAAGCTCTATGTAGATCAGGGTATTATTGCAGGATGCGCGGGCGGCGGTTTTGAAAATATCTGCGCTGCAGCAGATATCATCAAAGGAAAATATATTGGTTCTGATGAATTTACATTCAGTGTTTACCCTGCAAGTACACCAATTTACATGGAACTTGTGAAAAATGGAGCAGTTGCGACACTGATGGAAGCAGGAACGATCGTGAAGACCGCATTCTGTGGACCATGTTTCGGCGCAGGAGATACACCTGCCAATAATGCATTCTCCATCCGACACTCTACCAGAAACTTCCCGAACCGTGAAGGAAGCAAGCTGCAGAGCGGACAGATCGCATCCGTAGCACTGATGGATGCACGTTCCATTGCGGCAACCGCAGCAAATAAAGGATTCCTGACACCGGCTACCGCGATGGATGTAGAATATAAGAATCCGACCTATCATTTTGATAAAAACATTTATGCAAACCGTGTATTTGACAGTCACGGCGTTGCAGATCCGTCTGTGGAAATCAAATTCGGCCCGAATATCAAGGACTGGCCGGCGATGAGTGCTCTTCCGGAAAATCTGCTTCTCAAAGTGGTTTCTGAGATTCACGATCCGGTAACGACAACAGACGAACTGATTCCATCCGGAGAGACATCTTCTTACCGTTCTAATCCGCTTGGACTTGCAGAATTTGCACTTTCCAGAAAGGATCCGGCTTATGTGGGAAGGGCAAAAGAAGTTCAGAAGGCACAGAAAGCGATTGAAGCAGGAACCTGCCCGCTGGATGTACTTCCGGAAATGAAGTCTGTTATGGAGAAGGTAAATGTAAAATTCCCGGAGGCAGGCAGAGGAAATCTGGGTGTAGGAAGTACGATTTTTGCTGTAAAACCTGGAGACGGTTCCGCGCGTGAACAGGCGGCATCCTGTCAGAAAGTGCTTGGTGGCTGGGCAAATATCGCCAACGAATATGCTACCAAGAGATACCGCTCAAATCTGATCAACTGGGGTATGCTTCCGTTTATCACAGAAGAAGATCATACCGCACTTTCCTTCAAGAATGGCGATTACATCTTCGTACCAGATGTCAGAAAAGCTGTCGAAGAGAAAGCAGCAGTGATCAAGGCGTATGTTGTCGGTGATGAGTTGAAAGAAATCGAACTGAAGTTAGGAGATCTGACGGATGTAGAAAGAGAGATCATCCTGAAAGGATGTCTGATCAATTACTATAGAGGGTAATACAACTAAAATATAAAGTGAGAGAAGCATTCCATTTATCGGGGTGCTTCTTTTTTCGAAAAAATTTATTTTTCTTGCAACACTTGCCCCTTTTATTTACTCTAATAAATAGAAGTCGACTTTCAAGGGAGGAGGGAGCAGCGGTGATTGATGCGAAGCAATTCACTGAATTATATAAATTAGTTTACAAAGATATGTATCGTTTTGCATTGTGTATGATGAAGAATTCACATGATGCAGAAGATACAGTCAGCGAATCTGTACTTCTGGCATATGAAAACGTACATAAGCTGCGGAAAGAAGAGGCATTTCGCTCGTGGATTTTCCAAATTCTTGCCAATGTATGTAAAAAGAAATTAAAGGCAAAAGAACGTACCGAAGTGCCGATTGAGGAAGAACATGCATCGGAAGATTTTACCGATCAGATAACAGAAGACGTGAGAAAAGCTTTTTTTATACTCTCGGAAGAAGAGCAGTTTATTGTGGCACTTTCCGTTTTTGCCGGATATAACAGTGCAGAAATCGGAAAAATGTATAAACTGAATTCCAGTACGGTGCGATCCAAGAGGAAGAGAGCGCTGGAAAAGATGAGAATCGTATTATGCGGCCCGCCCGACAACAAAGACTGCGTGAAGGCATAAGAATAATAATCGAAGGGAGAAGGCATTATGACAAGACAGGAAAAAGAAATTCTTGATAAAATCAACGATGCGACGAAGGATATAGAAGTTCCGGAAAGCCTGCAGCCGGAGAATATACAAAAACTTTTGGAGAAAAAGAAGGTAAAGAGGTGGAAACGATCTTATACTTATGGACTTGCCGCAGCGAGCGTGGCACTGGTTCTGCTGGCAGGAGCAGTGGTTCATTCCCTGAGTGGATCTGAAAATGGTTTGGGAATCGTTACATCAGGAGAAAGTGCGAGAAAAAACAGTAAAGGAGAATTCCGGATCAATACTGAGATCGCATCGGCGGAAGATTACGATCAAGTGTATGAATATCTGGAGAGTTATAACACAGCTTTAAGAGAAGAAAATGGAAGGTATGATGCTGGTTTCGGTGACGGTGCCGCATGGTATGGTGCGGTCGAGAAATCGAGCAGTACGGACAGTGCAGCCAGTATGGAATCCGACAGGGCGATGCCGGGAGAAGGATACTCCGATACGAATGTGCGGACAGAAGGAGTCGGAGAAGCAGATATTGTCAAGACAGACGGAACCTATCTCTACGCTCTGAAGGACAACGCCATGGAAATAGCGATCGTTGATACCCGGAACGAACAGATGAAAATTGCCGGAACGATAAAAGCGAGAGAAAATACGCAGATCAGTGAGTTCTACGTTGACGGGAATCAGCTTTTTGTACTCGGTAATACTTACGATGTGATAATCGACACAGATGAGACGTTTTACGATACAGAAAAGGCCTATCTGGATACGTATGATATTTCTGATGTAAGCAATCCCAAGCTGAAAGCGAGCCTGGAACAGAGCGGAAGGTATCATAGTTCCAGGTATGTAGATGGCTATCTGTATATCTTCAGTAATTTCTACGCTTACACGGATGGAGGAAAAAATGATAAAGTTGCTTACGTGCCTCAGGTGAATGGAAGCTTTATTGCCGACCAAGATATTTATCTTCCTCCGGCAAAAGCGGCAACCCAGTATCTGGTCGTTTGCTCCGTCAAAGCAGATGATCCGGGAAAAATCGTGGATCAGAAAGCGGTATTGTCCGAATTCAGCGAATGCTATGTGAGCGGAAACAACATCTATGTTTATGAGAATACACGTTCAAGCGTACTTGCAAGGACTGTTTTTGAAAATGTAAATCAGACTATGATCCGAAGAATTTCATACAAAGACGGTGTACTCACCGGCGAGGCTCAGGGCAAAATCAACGGTTACTTGAATGATTCCTTCAGCATCGACGAATATAACGGTAATCTACGTATTGTTGCGACGATTGACGGTGCAACAGAGACAACGAATGCCGTCTATGTTTTAAACAATAAGTTGGAAATCATAGGACAAATTACAGATCTTGCCGAAGGAGAAACCATTTACTCCGCAAGATTCATGGGAGATACCGGATACTTCGTGACCTTCCGCCAGACCGATCCCCTCTTCAGCGTAGACCTCTCCGATCCCGAAAATCCGGAAATCATAGGAACCCTCAAAATCCCGGGATTTTCAGAATACCTGCACTTTTACGGTGACAACCTCCTCCTCGGAATCGGAATGGACGCCGACGAAGAATCCGGAACGACAAACGGCATGAAAATATCCATGTTCGACATCTCCGATCCGAAAGACGTCAAAGAAATACACAAATACACAATGAAAGAGTCCTACTATTCCGACGTCTTCTACGATTACCGCGCAGTCCTCATTGATCACAACAAAAACATGATCGGCTTCTCCGCATACGGCAACCAGGAAATGTACTACATTTTCCAATACGACAAAACCAACGGCTTCAACCTCGAAATGCAAGAAGAAGTCAACGGCAACTCCTGGATGACCGCCCGAGGCATCTACATAAACGACCGCCTCTACATTGTCAAAGGAAACGCCATAGAAAGCTACCAGATCGGAGACTACACCAAAATCGATGACCTGCTGATATAAAATCATCCGGGAGGCGCTCATCAGAGCCGCCCCCGATCACAAACACTCATAAGTCGCTCACCAGAGCCGCCCCCCAAAAATCACAACCTCAAAGTGCGCTCGAAGAGCCGCCACCAAAAAACAAAACCTCCCCCGGTGTGACGCTCGAAGAGTCGTCACACCACACCACCGCCGCGTCAAACCTCAGCCTTCCCCACACAACCCCTACCCCCCAGGGACTAAAGTTGAAAAGCGGGAGCGCAGGAGGGGATGCATTGCGGAAGTTAAGCGGCGGGCCCGGAGAATCGAGACTATCAGAATGTTAAAAAAGACAGGATGCGAGCCACATTTGGCGAACATCCTGCCTTTTTGTTACATTCTGAAGTCCCGAGTCGCAGGGACCAGAGCGTTGGAACAATGCATCCCCTCCTGCGCCCCCCGCGACCACAACCTTATTCCCGACCATCAAAACAATACGTACAAACCTTACAAGCATCCAACCCAATCGATTCGATTAGGTCATCCAGTCTATGATATCTCAGCGAAGTAAAATTCTGAATCCTACAAATCTCATCCAGCATCTTTGCATAGCGGTCACTGTTCGGATCCGCATATTCACTCAGTACATTGACATCATTGTCGCCTTCCCACTCGCGGATAATACGGCGTGTGATCAGATCAAGCTCTGATTTAGAACGTGAGAAATTCAAATATTTACATCCATACAAAAGCGGCGGACACGCCGGACGGACATGTACTTCTTTCGCACCGCTCTGATAAAGGAATTCCGTTGTTTCCCTGAGCTGCGTTCCACGGACGATCGAGTCATCGATCAGAAGTAACTTACGATCTTCGATCAGATCGTGAACCGGAATCAGTTTCATACGCGCGATCAGATCACGCTGTTTTTGATTGGTAGGCATAAAAGAACGCGGCCAAGTTGGGGTATACTTAATAAACGGTCTTGCATATGGAATGCCGGATTCATTTGCATAGCCGATCGCATGTGCAATACCGGAATCCGGAACACCGGCAACGATATCGGGTTCTACTGTTCCGGCATCACGTTTGGCAAGAAGACTTCCGCATTTATAACGCATCTGTTCTACATTTACACCTTCATAAGAAGAGGTCGGATATCCATAGTAAACCCAGAGGAAAGAGCAGATACGCATCTTATCACATGCCGGGCTTACAGTTTCCACACTCTCCGGGGTAATATAAACGATTTCACCGGGGCCTAGTTCCTTGTAATCGGTATAACCAAGATTGATATAAGCAAAACTTTCGAAAGAAACACAATATCCGTCGTCTTTTTTCCCGATTACAACCGGAGTACGTCCGTGAAGATCACGGGCGGCATAGATGCCTTCCGGTGTCATGAGAAGCAGGGTCATAGAGCCATCGACCAGAGACTGGACATAACGGATACCTTCTACATAAGAATCACGCATACTGATTAAGGCTGCAATCAGTTCAGTAGCATTTACCTGCCCGTTCGTCATTTCCTGAAAATGCGCATGCCCTTTTTCGTATACCAGTTTCATAAGCTGATCAGCGTTGTTGATTTTGCCGACAGTCGTAATTGCAAAACTGCCGATATGAGACTGGATCAAAAGCGGCTGTGGCTCAAAATCGGAAATACATCCGATTCCGATATTCCCCTTCATATCGTCTACATCTTTGTCAAATTTTGTTCTGAATGGCGAATTCTCAATATTATGAATTGCACGGTTGAAGCCTTCTTCCCCGTGAGTAGCCATTCCTCCACGTCTTGTCCCCAGGTGAGAATGATAATCTATTCCATAAAACAAATCCAGAGCACATTCAGACTTTGAGGCAACACCAAAAAAACCTCCCATAATTAAGTTCTCCTTTCCTGTTTCAAAAAGACACGTAGGAGTATGTCGAAAATCCTACGAAAACAGTTTAACATGAATTTTACAAAATGAAAAATAAAAAATAGGTGATAACTATAAAAAATACAATAATTGGGAAAAAACATTCTATGATGTTGATAAGCTCTGTGAATTGGAAAACTGTTAAATTTGATAAAAAGTATAAATTGTATGAAAAATAGTGCACAAATAACAAATTATAAATTAACTTAAAAATAATTTCAAAATAGTATTGACAAATATACATTGAGGTGGTATTATTTAATCAATCCAAAAGAAAAGAAGTTCCTGACGAGAAAGGGAATTTCAAAAAAGAATTTTTTACTAATAAATATTTTTTCTTTTACGAATTTATTATACTCGCCAAGAGTATAAAAGAAAATATAAGAGATGAGATTGGAAAAGGATTAAAAGAATAATTAGTATTTGAAGATTTGAAAGTTTTAAGAAAGCGAGTATACATTTTATTTATGAGAGTTTTGTAGGTGGGGTGTATAAAATCTAATTTTTAAAATTGATGATTCATAAATATTAAGAGAAAATTTTAATTTAGCTTCTGATAAAACTTATATTTAATAAAAAACTTACAGTATTCGATGAGTAAAAGAAATTTGTTTTGAAAGTATCAGATATCTTATAAAAATTTTGGACAAAGAGTTGGAAAGGAAGGAGGCTTTGACCGTTGGACAATTCAGAATTTACAACTCAATATGTTAGTGGTATGGCAAATGAAAGTTCCTGTGAGATGAGCCTTTACCATAGATTTTAACCGGCAGAGATAAAAAGAAATGATAAAATATATCGGAGAGATATAGAAGCTGGAATAAAGATTAAAAGATTCAGAATTTGCAGACATATTGAGAAAAATACCACAATAATTTAAAGAGCTATAAGATGTGTAAAGAAACATCAGATAGCAGATATCGATGATTTATAAATAGAAAATGAAAGTAGATATCAGTTATAGACGGAATAATTATCAAATATGAATGATTGAAAAAGGCACCAATAATCATAGATGAAATTATAGATAAGAATAACAAAGGGATATTTATAAAAAAGTAGTTGGAAGTTATAAATCAGGTATGAAAGACGATAGTCCGGAGCTTTAAATTATATAAAATATATAAACATAGGAACAGGAATGAAAGATTGATTCCTCCGATAAAAGAAGATTATAACAACTTAATATAAAAAAACAGCCATTACAAAAAGGTAATGGCTGTTTTTTTATAAATGTTTAAGATTCCTTAGGTTTACTCTATTTTATAGAATGTAGTATAATTACAGTGTTTGAAGTAAAGAGCAGATAGTTTCGGGATAAAGATGGAGGTAAAGAACATAGAAATATGGAAATACAAAGAGTAGCGCTTCTGGGAGCTGGCGCGGTAGGAGCATATTTTATATGGGGACTTTCAGAAAAGATGGGGGATCATTTCTGTGTTATAGCCAGTGACGAACGGAAAGAACGATTGGAAAGAGACGGAATTGTCATAAACGGAAAGAAGTATTCACTGCATGTAAAGGAGCCGGAAGCAGCAAAAGGAGTGGATCTGCTGCTGGTATCATGTAAACAAGATGCGTTGCAGGGGATCCTGGAAGATATTCGGAACATTGTTGATGAACATACCATCGTCATCAGCTTGCTTAATGGGGTGAGCTCTGAAGAAATAATTGGAAAAGTGATAGGTATGGAGCATATGCTGTATGCGGTTATGCGGATTGCATCGGTGAGGGAAGGAAACCGGATCACATTTTCCGAGGAGCATACAGCTGGGGTTTATATTGGAGAGAAAGGGACCAGAGAGCCGACAGAAAGAGTATTGGCTGTGGAACAATTGCTGAAAAGTGCAGGACTTGGCTGCCATGTTATGGAAGATATTGTGCTGGATATGTGGATAAAATATGCAAGCAACATTTCACAGAATCTTCCGCAGGCTATTCTTGGAGTGGGATTCAATGCGTATAAAGACAGTAAAAATGTATATGCGATTGCAGAACGGCTTTGGAAAGAAGTGGCAAATGTAGCTCATGCCAAAGGAATTCCTCTTACAGAGAGATTTGTGCTTTTCCGGGGAGTGAAAGCAGATGCAAGATTTTCTACACTGCAGGATCTGGATGCGGGGCGTCATACAGAAATTGAAATGTTTGCCGGAGAAATGATACGAATGGGCAAAGAATATGGAATAGATGTGCCGTATTGTGAATATACATATTATTTGATTAGAGCGTTGGAAGAAAAAAATGATGGTAAATTTGATTATTAGATATTTTTTGACATTGACTACGCTGTATGTTACACTTAACTGGTAAAAATATATAAACTTACCGAGGAAAAGTAAAAATAATTGTAAGAGGTGAGAAACAGTGGATAAATATGAATATCGCATAAAAACAGAGCAGATGCTCAAATATGCCGAAGAAAAATCCTATAGAAAAGCAATGGAAATTGCGGATACAATTGACTGGCGTAAAGTTAAGAATTCATCCATGCTTTCTACTGTGAGTGAGATATACGAAAATATGGGGGAACTGCAAAAAGCAAAAGAAATTTTGTTTATTGCATATGATAAAGCACCGACAAGCCGCAAGATTGTATATCGTCTTGGACTTTTGTCATTGAAGTCAAATGAGTTAGATGAAGCAATGGACTGCTATGAGGAATTTGTCAAGATGGCTCCAAAGGATCCGAATCAGCATATTTTGAAATATAAGATTCTTAGAGCCCAGAATGCACCGATTACACAGCAGATTGAAGCACTTGAAGATTTCAAGCATGCTGAGTATGTAGAAAAATGGGCTTATGAACTTGCTAAGTTATATCATGAAGCTGGCATGACTGCGGAGTGTCTGGAGGAATGTGATGATCTGATTTTATGGTTCAGTGAAGGCACGTACGTTTATCAGGCAATGGAACTGAAAATGAAGTATAAACCGCTCACACCTTTACAGCAGGAAAAATATGATAGCCGTTTTGCGGGGGAGAAGAAAGAACCTGTAAAAAAGAAACCGATGTTCAAGAAACCGAAGGAACGTCCGGCACCGGATCCAAGGATTGCTCAGAAGATTCGGGAAAATGTACATGTGACGGGAAGCATTGACCTTCCTGATCTTCCTGAGCCGATGGCAGAAATTGTATCACCAGATCTGGAAAGTCTTCCGGATGAGCGTCCGGTACCGCCAAGGCCGAGAACCAAGATCGAGAATACTTCTGAGATTGTGACTACGATCTCCGGCTCTAATTTGGCCGATGTCCTGAAGGCCGGTGTGGCTGTGGCAAGTGGTGTGGATGTTGCTGCACAGCAGCAGAAGCAAGATGATCCTCAGGTGACAGGTCAGATGAAGATTGAAGAGATTCTGGCAAACTGGGAAGTAACCCAGCGCGAAAATGCAAAAATCATTGAAAAAAATGAAGAAGAGAAAAAGCGCAGGAAGGCAGCCAGAAAACAGGAGGAAGAGTCGCTGGGAGATACCAAGACAATCCTGGCGGATGATATCCGGAGATTGATGGAGGAGTTGGAAAATGGAACAGAACCTTCAGAAACGCTGGAAGATGAAGAGAAAGATGGCATCACCGAAGAATATGAGGATGATGACGTTGAGAATATGGGAAATGTTGTAGAATCCTTACAATTGGACGATGATGATGACGAGTACGAAGATGCAGAAGAATACGAAGAAGAGGAGTATGAAGACGCGGAAGAGTACGAGGAAGAAGTAGAAGAGGAAGACGAGTATGAGGACGCGGAAGCATACGAAGAAGAGGAGTATGAGGACGCAGAAGAGTACGAGGAAGAAGTAGAAGAGGAAGACGAGTACGAGGACGCGGAAGAATACGAAGAAGAGGAGTATGAGGACGCAGAAGAGTACGAGGAAGAAGTAGAAGAGGAAGACGAGTACGAGGACGCGGAAGAATACGAAGAAGAGGAGTATGAAGACGCGGAAGAGTACGAGGAAGAAGTAGAAGAGGAAGACGAGTACGAGGACGCGGAAGAATACGAAGAAGAGGAGTATGAAGACGCGGAAGAGTATGAGGATGAAGTAGAGTACGAGGACGACAAGTACGAGGATGCGGAAGAATACGAGGAAGAGGAGTACGAGGACGCAGAAGAGTACGAGGAAGAGGAGTACGAAGACGCAGAAGAGTACGAGGAAGAGGAGTACGAAGACGCGGAAGAATACGAGGAAGAGGAGTATGAAGACGCGGAAGAATACGAGGAAGACGAGTATGAAGATGCGGAAGAGTATGCGGATGAGGAATACGAAGACGACGAGTATGAAGAAGAATACGATGAGCTCGAGGATGAATATCTGGATGAAAAGGATGTCTATGAACTGGATATAGATGCGATACTCGAAGCACAGAAAAAATCAGATTCTGCAGAAGATCCAGAATTTGCGATTAATCCTGATTTTGATATTGAACTGGAATCAGAGACAGATTCAGAGCCGGCTTCGAAGAAAAGACCTCGTTCAAAGCGCCCGGAGCAGAAACAAGAAGTTCTGGAAATTGAAGAACCTTCAGAGGAAGAGATTACTTCCCGTATGAATAAATTTGATACAGGATTTATTGTGCAGGGACGTTATGATCTAAGTGCAACGAGTGAAATTGGTCTGAAAGCCGGTCTTACTGAGGAACAGAAGAAACTGTTTTCTTACTTTGTCCCGATTCGAGGGGTGAGCGAACAGTTGGTAGAAGTTCTGGACAATGACAAGAGATGTAAGAACAGATATGGAACATCCCGCACAGGTAATATTGTTGTTGTAGGTAAAAAGGGCACCGGAAAAACCGTGCTTGCAGTAGACATTGTAAAAGCAATTCAGAAGCAGCGTAAGTTGAAACAGGGTAAAGTAGCGATTATTACCGGTGATTCTCTGAATAAAAAAGAACTTGGCGGAATCATCAGAAAACTGAATGGTGGGGCATTGATTATTGAAAAAGCAGCAAAAATGAATGCCAGAACCGTCAATGAACTGAATGATCTGATGGATGAGCAGACCGGTGAATTGCTGTTTGTTTTGGAAGAGCAGAAAAAACCTTTGGAGAAGCTGTTTGCAGCAAATCCTAATTTCAAAAAGAAGTTTACGTCCAGATTGGAACTTCCGGTGTTTATTAATGATGAACTGGTAACATTTGGACAGACTTATGCAAAGGAAAATGGTTACCGGATCGATGAAATGGGTATCCTTGCACTTTACAGCCGTATTGATATGATGCAGAGAGAAGATCATGCAGTGACTGTGGCGGAAGTGAAAGAGATCATGGATGAAGCGATTGAGCATTCTCAGAAAGCCAATGTGAAGCATCTGATGAAACGTGTATTCGGCAAGAATAAGGACGATTCGGACCGCGTAATTTTGAAAGAAGAGGACTTTAAGCTTTAAATAAGTGCTTTTGCAAAATACAAAGGAAGAAAAAAGAGTTTTGGCATGTGTAAATCAACCAAAACTCTTTCTTTTTTCAACGATTTCTAGTATAATATTCATAATCATTTGAACAAGAAGGCGGGAGGATGGCTGTGAAAGAGAAAACATTAAAAGAATATGAAATAGGCGAACTGGATCAGTATTTATTTGGGCAGGGAACCCATTATGAGATTTATAAGAAATTAGGAGCTCATTTGGTAAATGATGGAAAGAATGACGGTACTTATTTCGCCGTTTGGGCGCCGCATGCAAAATCCGTATCTGTTATAGGAGAGTTTAACAACTGGGATTCTAAAGCGTGTCCGATGGAGCGCAATGACCCACTTGGCATTTATACCGCATTTGTCCCGGAAGCAAAGAAGGGGGATCTATATAAGTTCTGCATTGAGACATTCAGTGGTTCCTTCATTGACAAGGCAGACCCGTTTGCTAACAGTGCAGAGATGCGCCCGGGAACTGCATCCAGAATCACAGATATTTCAAATTTAAAATGGTCGGATGGAAAGTGGATGGAGCACAGAAAGACATGGGATCACCATAAAGAACCCATGGCAATTTATGAGGCGCATATCGGTTCATGGAAGCGCCATCCGGGAGAAGACTATAAAGGATTTTATACATACAGAGAATTCGCCCATGAGGCGGTCAGTTATCTGAAAGAGATGGGGTATACACATATTGAGTTGATGGGAATTGCAGAGTATCCATTTGACGGTTCATGGGGATATCAGGTTACCGGTTATTTCGCACCGACTGCCCGTTATGGAACGCCGGAAGACTTTGCGTATATGATCAATTATTTCCACAAGAATAAGATTGGTGTTATTCTGGACTGGGTACCGGCTCATTTCCCGAGAGATGCCCACGGTCTTGCTGATTTTGACGGAACACCGGTATATGAATACGCGGATCCACGTAAGGGGGAGCATCCGGACTGGGGAACCAAAGTGTTCGACTATGGTAAGAATGAAGTGAAGAATTTCCTGATTTCCAATGCTCTGTTCTGGGTGGAACATTTTCATATTGATGGGCTTCGGGTAGACGCAGTCGCATCCATGCTTTACCTTGATTATGGACGTCAGGATGGGCAATGGGTGGCGAACAAGTATGGCGGCAACCAGAATCTGGAAGCGATTGAGTTCTTCCGTCATATGAATTCCGTTGTACTTAGAAGAAATCCTGGTGTTGTGACGATTGCAGAGGAATCTACAGCCTGGCCGATGGTAACCGGAAAACCGGGAGATGGTGGTCTGGGATTCAGTATGAAGTGGAATATGGGATGGATGCATGATTTTACAGAGTACATGAAACTGGACCCGTATTTTAGAAAAGGCGCTCACAATCTCATGACATTTGCCAGCAGCTATGCGTACAGTGAGAACTACATTCTGGTATTATCGCATGATGAAGTGGTGCATTTGAAGTGCTCTATGCTGAATAAGATGCCGGGACTTGGATTTGATAAGTTTGCAAATCTGAAAGTGGGCTATGCTTTCATGATGGGACATCCCGGAAAGAAGCTGCTTTTCATGGGACAAGAATTTGCGCAGTTACGTGAATGGAGTGAGGCGCGCGAGCTAGACTGGTATCTTCTGAAAGAAGAAGAGCATCAGGCAATTCAGAATTTCTATAAAGATCTTCTGCATCTTTACAGAAAGAATAAGGCGTTATATGAAGAAGACTGTTCACCGGAAGGATTTGAATGGGTGAATGCGGATGACGGATACAGAAGTGTTTATAGTTTTATACGTCATTCGAAAGATAATAAAAAGAATCTACTTTTTGTATGCAATTTTACTCCGATGGAATGGGAAGATTACAGAGTTGGGGTATCGCGTAGAAAGCAGTATAAACTGATCTTGAACAGTGATGAACCTCAGTATGGAGGAAAGGGAGAAGAACGCCCGAAGGTATATAAACCTGAGAAACAAGAATGTGACGGAAGACCATATTCTATACCGTATAAACTGCCGCCATATGGCGCAGCTGTATTTGAGTTCTAAATATAGTAGTAAAATGGAACGAAAGAATCCGACTTGGTACTTTTATAAAGCGCTAAGCCGGATTCTTTTGATTATGGTATGCATTTGGGATTCAGAATATCATGTATTTCCCGAAAAGACTTCCGAAGACATCTCAATTTTCGGTTTATACATGGATTGTCATAAAAGAAGCAGCACATAAAATGCTTTATTTTACATTTTTGTTTCATTTGTGTACGCCTTTTTGTGATCTGTGTTACTTTATATTATGCGTTTTGCGTTCAAAAAATACCTATTGCCGCATGGCAATCAGTTTGTGGATTGGATGTCCCTGTCCGGCAAATTTCTCCTCGTATTCTGTCATAACATTGCCACGGCTGAGAGTTGGATCGTTGTGGAGATCATAGGTTTTTGCGAGAAGAACCCACCCTGCCAGATCGACCTGTTCCAATGAAAAATCAAATAACTCTTTATTATCTGTCTTAAACTCAACAACCCCGTCATAAGCAAGAATCTTATCGTAACGCTCAAAGTACTGACGAGATGTCAGGCGGCGTTTGGCATGTCTGGCCTTTGGCCAAGGATCGGAGAAATTCAGGTAGATCTTATCCACTTCTCCCACGGCAAAGACTTCAGGAAGGTTCTGCGCATCCATACAGATAAAACGGATATTGGAAACATCCTGATATGCTTCATCATGATCGTAACGTTCCAGAGCACGTACCAGGACGCTGGAATAGCGTTCGATGCCGATATAATTAATTTTCGGGTTTTCTTTTGCCAGGGTAAGAAGAAACTGTCCCTTTCCCATGCCAATCTCTATATGAATCGGATTTTCGGGGTGTTCGAAGGTTTCCTTCCAGGTTCCGCGATACCGTGTCTCATTTTTGATTACCAGAGGATGTGCTGTTAAATAGGCATCGGCACCCGGTACGTTTCGTAATCTCATAATTTATTCTCTCCTTATATAGTATAACCTAATTTATTTTACACTATCTGTGTAGAATTTGAAATAGGAAATTAAAGAAAAATAAACGTTCGTACATAGAGGGTAAAAACTGAAAAAAGTATAAATTCGCATGAAAAGATTGACAAAACAGAAATAATGTTATACAACATATAGAACAAGGCGTGGATTGGTTAGAAGAAGAGGGGAGTGGACATATGACATTCTGGAAAATAACAGAGACAAAAATGAATTGCCTGATCACGCAGGAAGAGATAGAAATATTGGGTTACAGCATGGAAGAACTGATGCAGAATCATGAACGGACAAAAGAGTTCCTGAATTTGCTGCTTGAAAAGGGATGTGAGGTTCTCAATATGCAGGTGAGCGGGGATGTAACAAGTTTCTATGGCGCGTTATTGCCGGATCGAAGTCTTCTTCTTTCTATTGCCTGTGAAGAGGAAAAGCAGAAGGCGAATCAGCTGCAACGCGTGAAGGAAGAGCTTACCAGCGAGGATGCTGCAGAATGTTTGTCTTATCAAATCGTATTTCCCGAGTTGGATCACATGATACAGTTCTGTGGGGCATTCGGAGCCGGAAAGGCGGCAGAGAGCAGACTTTATGAGAATGATAGGATGTATTACTTGATGATGGATTTTAATAATACCGAAGAAGGAAGAGACGCGGCACGATCCATCATTGTGGCAGAGGAGTTCGGAGGGCTTGTAGAGCAGAACGCGATATCGGAATTGTTTCTCAATGAACATGAAAAATGTCTGATTAAGGAATGCGCAATAGAGAAATTGTGTGAAATGGATTCATAGGAAAAGCGCAAAAATGCTTCGTCAGAGCATTTTTGCGTAATTCCATCAGTTTGTGGATTTCTGAACGAAAATCAAGCATTATCTTCAGGAGAGGGTTCGGGAAGAGAGGTATAAATATTTTTAACATTTCGTAAAACAAATTGAGTTCGTGTAGAACGAACACCCCTCTGATCTTTGACCCATTTATGTATCTGCTCAAGATGTTCCGAAGAACGGCAGCAAATCTTTACCAGATAATCAAAATCACCTGTTAAATAGTAGCAGGAAATGATGTTAGGGTGTTCCATTATTTTTTCGATAAATGAATCGTTAAAGCGCGGATGAGTGAGACTGATTTCCATCAAGGCCGTTAAGTCGTTACCCATTTTGTGTTCATCCGTAATAATGGTGTATGATTCTATGATGCCGCTGTTTTCAAGTTTGCGTATACGTTCGATGACAGTTGATACGGAAAGATGAATCTCTTTGCTTATATCAGATGCTTTGATTCTTGCATTTTTTTTCAGTATAGATAAAATTTGGTAATCCAGTGAGTCCATAATGCCACTTCCTTTCGCTAACTCAAGTAAGGTCTCACACATTTATTATGATATAAAATGTACAGTTTGTCAAAAGATTTCGATTAATTTTGGTAGGAATTGATAATTGTAATAGTTTTGCGTATAATGGGTTGAAAAAATTTAAAAAAATATAAAAAAACACTTGCATTTTTGCGAAAGGGGTTATATAATAAATCTTGCGTTACGGAAGTGACATAAAGCAAGCGCCTTTAGCTCAGTTGGTAGAGCAGTAGACTCTTAATCTATTTGTCCAGGGTTCGAGTCCCTGAAGGCGCATTTATAAGCACTGTTTTCGATGATTGTATGAGAGACATCGGGGGCGGTGCTTTTTTGTTGTATAAAAAATGATATTAAGAGAAAGGTGTCCATCCATTTTGAAGATCATTCATGTATCCCGCTCTCCCAAAAAGGTACACAATATAAAGAAGAGGGGTGCTTTTGGGGGAATAGCAAAAATGAGGACATTCTTATATATATTGAAGATAACAACAACATATTTTAATTAAATTTTGTTTATATTAGAAAGCCTTGAAAACCGCGTGGTTGAGGGATTCTTAGGGGGATTTTGTGTACCGGAAAGGGGTAGCTTGTTTACCTTTCAGGGTAAAGACGTGTACAATTCAGGGGGGACTTGTGTAGGAATAAGGGGCATGTTGTGTACCTTAAAGGGAATATGAATGACCGGAAAAGTACACAATGATACAAAATCGGATTTTTTTCTTTACAAAATCCTATATCTTGTATATAATTGCTTTATGCAGTGTACCTGTTTGGTACACATAATTTAGAATGCGACGCACCCTTTTGGTACACAAAAAGGAAAGGGGTACCCTGAAAAGTACACGATAAGAAAGAGGATTCCTGAGGGGATGGCGGATTCTGTTTTTTAGTGTAGGAATACCCTTTTTGGTACACGAAAAGAGTGATATATTTTTGAACGTGTTACCCAAAAGGTACACAATAACCCGATTGGTACACAAGTTGTAAGGAAAAGGGTGCAGAGAAGAGTGCTGTGAGGGAATATGGCACCTGAAAGGTACACAAAACAATTTATACACCCAAAAGGTACACGATGACAATGCAAGATAATAAGGGGTTAAAGGAATGGTGGAGACAGGGAAAAAGACGAAAGATAAACAATTGATGGAACGGGACATGGTGTCGCGCTCGAATGTGCTGATTGAGAGTAAGTCCAGTACATCTCTTTTTGAACGGAAGCTTTTGAATATTGCAATTTCGAAGGCATATATTGAAGACGGGGAGCTGATTGCAAAAGTGTCGACGAAGGAGATTAAGAATTATCTGCATATTAGCGGAAATTCAATCTATTCAAGGCTGAAAGAGGTGTCAAAGGAGACTTTGGGACATGTTGTAAGTATTGAGGATGATGAAAAAGAGAATTTTATCATGTTTAATGTTGTGAATAAATGTGAATACCAGGATGGCGTGTTCACAACGCGTTTTACAAAAGAAATGAAGCCTCATATTTATAATCTTAAAAAAGATTATACCCGGATGAGTCTGGATGTACTTTGCTCGTTTAAGTCATTGTTTACGACACGAATCTACGAAATCCTGAGAACACAGTATTACCGGTTTGAGCGTGAACCGGGGGATGTGCTGGTGGTGCCGCGGCCGCCTAAGAAACCGTATTCTGTTGCAGAACTGAAATTTACATTGAATGTGGTGGATGCCAATGCTTCCAAAGCAGTGAAACGCCTGGTAGAGCAGGGAAGATTTGAAGAAGCTCTGGGAGAAATCAAAGATGCGCCATTTGATGACTGGAGAAATTTCCGGAGAAAAGTTATGGAGGTCGCGAAGAAAGAACTGGAAGAATCCGAGTATTCGGAGATCTGTTTTGATTATGAACCGGTCAAGAGCGGAAAAGGCGGAAAAGTGACAGGGATCCGCTTTTTGGTAAAGAAGAACCCGAATTGTACACATCATTCCGATCTGAAGCGTATGCAGGCGGTGGAAGCGGAAATGGAAGAAATAGCACCGGATGTTCTTGCACCTAAGAAAGTAGTTGTGAATGAAAGTATGATTCTTGAAGTGGCTGAAATATTTGGCGAAGAGCCGGTCACGATTCAGGAGATCCGTATGCTGCTCCAGGTATCGGAAAACAGGCCGGATGTGATAAAGAAGGCATTTCAGATGGCACAGGAGCAGAGCTTTGTGCATAATCTGATCGGATGGATGCGAAGATGCATTGAAGAAAAATGGTATGAAACGGAGACGATGCCAAAGTTTAAAGGGAAAACAGTGGAAGAATCTCAGATGACACTTGATTTATATCAGGAGTATCTTAATGAAAGAGATAAGAGTAAAGTTTGTTTATGTAAATAGCAAGCCGATGTAAGGTGTACTTTTTATGACTCACCTCTTTCGATATCATAAATTCAGAACATATGAGAAACATAAAGGTTGGTTTATGAAACGGAGGAGTTTGAGATGAAAAGATTTTTAAACAGCGATTTGTTTATTTTTATATGGGGAGCAGCGCTCCTGATCTACTGGCCGGTGGGAGTGGCCCTTTCTGTACTGGGACTGGTTGGGAGCTGGTATGAAGGAAAGAAAGCCTGTTTCCATAAAATAGCAGAGCAGCATTAAAATAGCTGCTCTAATATTTTTGCATATTCAGCAAGACCTTTGCGGTCATATTCATCAAACCGTCCGATGACGGGACTGTCGATATCAAGGACTCCAATCACCTTCCCGTTGGAATGAAGTGGAATCACGATTTCCGAATTGGAAGCGCAGTCACAGGCAATGTGTCCCGGGAATTCATGTACATTTTTTACGAGCATGATCTCGTCACGGGCAACAGCGGTGCCGCATACTCCGTTCCCTACCTGAATTTTCACGCAGGCGGGTTTGCCAAGGAAAGGACCGAGTATCAAAAAATCTTCGGAAGAATCTGCAGCCGGATTCAGAAAACTGTTCATAAGGTAGAATCCGGCCCAGTTAATATCTGTTAAGGCAAGATTTAGCAGCGCAGATGCATTAGCCAGGGCAGGAAGCCAGTGGGGATTCCCATCAATCAGCCCCAGCAGCCTGGTTTTTATAAGTGGATACAGATGTGATTTGTCTTCCGGATAAGTACTGGTATTTTCAAACATTAATCTATCTCCTTATTTTTGAAACATATTGGAAGCCTTCAGAACTTCCAGCAATTCTTTGATTTCATCGGGATCGATGACGAGAGCCATTCGAACGTAGCCTTCACCTTCGCTGCCGAATGCGCTGCCCGGAGTAACGATCAGTCCGGTGCGTTCCATCAGTTCCATGCAGAAATCCAATGAAGAAGCATAGCCTTCCGGGATGCGTCCCCATACGAACATAGTTCCCTGGCTGTCGGGTATGTTCCATCCGATCTCACGGAGACCGCCGCAGAGGGCACGGTTTCTTTCTTCGTATTTCAGACGCTGCTCTTCGACAAAATCATCAGGACCGGTAAGTGCTGCGATTGCGGCATATTGTACCGGCAGGAAGATGCCGTAGTCGATCTGACTGCGCAGAATTTTGAATTTTTCAACGATTTTTTTATTACCGATCACGAAAGAAATTCTGGCACCGGTCAGATTGTAGGATTTGGAAAGGGAGTAAAACTCTACACCTACATCCTTCGCGCCTTCGAAGGACAAGAAAGAACGTCCCTGCTTACGGGTAAATATAATATCGGAATAAGCATTATCGTGAATGATGATAATATTATTTTTCTTTGCAAAGGCAATCAATCGCTCATAGAATTCATCCGGGGCACAGACGCATACCGGATTCAGAGGATATGATACGATCATATATTTAGCCTGTTTCAGGATTTCTTCCGGTATATGTTCAAGATCCGGAAGGTATCCGTTCTTTTCTTCGATTTTGTAATACTCAATATGGGCACCTGCCATAATCCCGTTCATTTCAAATAATGGATATCCGGGATTCGGTACAAGGATGGTATCGCCCGGGTTGCACAGCGCCATTCCAATATGTGCCATTCCTTCTTGGGAACCGTAGACGGACATGATCTCATCCGGTTCAAGATCTACCTGGAAGCGATGTTTATAGCGATACTGTACGGCTTCTATAAGTTCCGGAATATCACGCAGAGAGTATTTGTAGTTTTCGGGATTCCCACAGGCATCCTGCATAGCTTTCATAATATGCGGCGCCGGTGAAAAATCGGGGGTACCTATTGAGAGGTTGTAAATCTTTCGGCCGCGTCGGATCAGTTCCTCCTTCTTCTCATTTAACATGGCAAAAATGCCGGTCTGGAACTGATTCACCATATCTGAAAATTGAAATTCCATTTTTCAGTACCTCCTTTTATCTTCTGAATAAGGTAATCTTAGCACTGAAAAGCGGCATTTGCAATAGGAGAACAATAGAGACAACTATGGATTATCACTGAAAATAATATATTTTACTTCACAGTTCCGGGTATGTCTGATAAAATGTAATTAACAGATAATATGGGATGAAATACAATAAATTTCAGAAAGAAGGGGTAAAATGGAAGCAATTGTAAAAATGATTCCGGTGTTTGGAATACTGGCGTTGCTGTTTGCAACGTATCTTGCAAGAAAGGTTGCCCGTCAGGAAGAAGGAACAGGGCGTATGAAAGAGATAGCAGGAGCGATCAGTGAAGGGGCCAGAGCATTTCTGATGGCCGAATACCGCATTCTCATTTTCTTTGTTGTCGTGCTGTTTGTCTTAATTGGCATCGGGATCGGTAACTGGGTGACTGCGATCTGCTTTGTCGTAGGAGCGCTCTTTTCTACCATGGCGGGGTATTGTGGAATGAGTGTGGCGACGAAGGCCAATGTCAGAACGGCAAATGCGGCTCGAGTAAGTGGAATGAATAAAGCGCTGTCGGTGGCGTTTTCCGGCGGCGCGGTAATGGGAATGTGCGTGGCAGGTTTTGGTGTCCTGGGAGTGAGTGCGATCTATCTGCTCACCAAAAATGTAGATGTGCTGTCGGGATTCAGCCTGGGGGCGTCTTCGATCGCCTTGTTTGCTCGTGTCGGAGGAGGTATCTATACAAAAGCTGCAGATGTGGGAGCGGATCTTGTGGGTAAGGTAGAGGCAGGAATTCCTGAGGATGATCCCAGAAATCCGGCGGTCATTGCCGACAATGTCGGTGATAATGTCGGTGATATAGCCGGCATGGGAGCAGATCTGTTTGAATCTTATGTGGGGGCTCTGATTTCGGCACTGACATTGGGAATTGTGTATTTTCAGGCGGAAGGGGCAATGTATCCGCTTATGATCTGCGGTTTCGGACTGCTTGCATCCGTGCTTGGTACCTTTTTTGTAAAGGGAGATGAAAAATCAAATCCGCACAAGGCGCTGAAAATGGGTACATATGTAGCGAGTATTGTAGTGGTTCTTGTGTCCGTTACTTTCAGTAAAATGCTGTTTGGAAATTTTAAGGCGGCTGTTGCCGTGGTTTCCGGATTGATCGTAGGACTTCTGATAGGCGCCATTACAGAGATTTATACGTCAGAGGACTATAAGTCGGTAAAAGTGATCGGAGAACAGTCAGAAACAGGAGCGGCCACAACGGTAATCAGCGGTCTGGCTGTGGGAATGAAATCTACAGCGGCTCCGATTCTGCTGATCTGTGCAGGTATTTTTGCGGCGTATCAGGTATGTGGGCTTTATGGAATTGCACTTGCGGCAGTTGGAATGCTCTCAACTACAGCGATTACCGTGGCGGTAGATGCGTACGGCCCGATTGCAGATAATGCAGGTGGTATTGCAGAGATGTCCGGATTGGATAAATCCGTCCGCAACATTACGGACAAACTGGATGCGGTCGGAAATACAACAGCGGCGATCGGAAAAGGATTTGCAATCGGTTCTGCGGCTTTGACCGCACTGGCGCTTTTTATTTCCTATGCAGAGGCGGTACAACTGAAAAGCATTGATATCCTGAATTACAGGGTGATCATAGGACTTTTCATCGGAGGAATGCTTCCGTTTCTCTTTTCGGCGATGACGATGGAATCCGTTTCAAAAGCGGCATATCAGATGATCGAAGAAGTGCGGCGGCAGTTCAGGAGTATTCCGGGAATCATGGAAGGGACGGCAAAGCCTGACTATAAGTCCTGTGTTGCAATCTCCACGACGGCAGCTTTGAAAGAAATGCTGGTTCCGGGGATTATGGCAGTTTTGTCGCCGCTTGCGGTGGGAATTTTACTTGGGCCGGAAGCTCTGGGAGGTTTGCTGACAGGGGCGCTGGTAACGGGTGTGCTGATGGCGATCTTTATGTCTAATGCGGGCGGCGCATGGGATAATGCAAAGAAATATATTGAAAATGATCATCATGGCGGCAAAGGAAGTGAAGCCCATAAGGCGGCAGTAGTCGGAGATACGGTAGGGGATCCGTTTAAGGATACTTCAGGACCTTCCATTAATATCCTGATTAAATTGATGACGATCGTGTCACTGGTATTTGCACCATTGTTCCTGAGAATCGGGGGATTAATTTAAAACTATATTGAGTGTAAAAATCCAGGCCTTCAGAACAAAGACCTGGATTTTTTAACAACCGGAATTAAGGTTCATTATTAACGAAGCGTTTTTAAAGCCTGTGCAAGCTGATCCGGGCAGGATGTTGATTTCATTCCACAGCGGATTCCATCCAGACGGGAAATGGCTTCATCTACCGTCATGCCCTCTACAAGGCGTGCAATGCCTTGTAGATTTCCTGAACATCCCTTTGTAAATGCAACATTGTGAATTCGTTTCTCATCATCTACTTCGATGTGAATTAGCTGCGAACATACGCCATGCGGTTTGTAATCCATGTCATAGACCTCCTGATAATCTTTCTCTGAGTGAATTATAGCAGAGGGAAGAAAAAAAGCTAGGTTTATATTCGGAAATTTGCTATAATACAACCATGTCATAAAATCAGAAGGTATAACAACAGAATTTGGAGGAAATAGAACATGATAGGCATTATCGGTGCAATGGAAGAAGAAGTTGCCCATTTAAAAGAGGCAATGCAGGTGGAGAAAACAGTAGAGCGTGCAGCAATGACCTTTGTTAAGGGAAAGCTGGACGGAAAGGATGTTGTGGTGGTGCGCAGCGGAATCGGGAAAGTAAATGCGGGAATCTGCGCGCAGATTCTGGCCGATCTTTTTGAAGTAGATACGCTCATCAATACAGGAGTTGCGGGATCGCTTGACGCCGCGCTTGATATCGGAGATATTGTAATTTCAACAGATGCTGTACAGCACGATATGGATGTCAGTGCACTGGGAGATCCGGTAGGACAGATCCCGCGTATGGATACATTTGCATTCCCTGCCGATGAGAGACTGGTACAGCTTGCTGTTCAGGCGAATGAGGAGGCGAATCCGGATATTCATACATTTACCGGAAGAGTAGTGAGCGGAGATCAGTTTGTATCGGACGGGGCTGTTAAAGAACGGCTTGTGACACAGTTTCAGGCAAAATGTACGGAGATGGAAGGAGCTGCGATTGCGCAGGCGGCTTACCTCAACAAAATTTCGTGTGTCATTATTCGGGCTATTTCGGACAAAGCTGACAACAGTTCGACGATGGATTATGCTGCATTTGAAAAGCAGGCGATCACCCATACGGTAAGGCTTGTGCGGAATTTGATGGGTAAAGTTTAACAGATGAAGAGGCAGATTCTGACATCTCGGCATTTAGGAATGTCGGAATATGAAGAACGATTATAGAGTCCAATTCCTGAGATTTACGCTATAATGGTGGCAAATCAAAGAAGGAGGACTCTTTTTATGTTAGAGAGGATCGTAACACAGCAAGTGTTTTTCTACTTCGTCGGCGCTGTGATTGCTATTGGAGTTCTTGCAAAGATTATCGCCGGCATTTCGTTAAAACGTCTGGTTAAGGCGGCAAGTAACATGGGAAAGAGTAATCATGCACTGATGAAGCTTGTGAGAGCAAAATTTGAGCATGCATGTATGATCAGTGATAAAGTGCAGAATGTGCGGGCATTTGTGGACAAGTATGTATATGAGTACAAAGTGCTAGGACTCAGACTGCATTCATGGCGTCAGCTTGAGAGAACAGCAATCTGGCTCTGTGGTCTTTTGAGTCTTGCCGGTGCAGGTATGGTATATTATGTGAAAGGACCTGATACGATCATGTATCAGTACATGATTCTTGGCTCTGTCGGTATGCTGGCGTTATTCTTGCTCCATATCACTTCAGATGAACGCTATCAGCTCGAGGCGGCAAAAACTTATATGGTAGATTTCCTGGAAAATACATATGCTCATCGTTATACAAAAGGTCCCCGGAAAGAATTTCAGGTTACCGTACAGCGTGCAATGGAGGAACGGGAAAATGTTCCGCCGCAGAGAGAACCGATTTCAGATCTGGGAAATATGCCCGGACAGATGCCGCGGCAGCCGATACCCGGAGGTGAACCGCGTCCGCAGCCTGTGCACGTAGTTGATCCGCAGCCTGCTCCATACGTCACGCCACAGCCTCAGCAGGTTCCGGTGACGGAGCCGCAGGCATATACCATGACCGGGCAGCAGTCACCGAATGCATCAGAAGAAAATGCAGAAAAGGGGAAGAAAGGGAAAGCACCGTTCGGGCACGGATTAAAGAAGAAAAAGGAAAAAGCAGAGACGGTGGCGGCTTCAGGAAATGCGTACGCGGCGGAGAACTACCCACAGCCGGAATCGCAAAATACAAGGTATGATTACGAACAGTATGGAATGCAGAGTATGAGGAGAGAATATATGCCGGAGCAGGAGCGTGGGTATGCGAAAGCACCGGTGACAAATGAAACAGGAGAGTTGGAGAAGGAGGCGAGAATCCGGGAAATCCTGGAAGAATTCCTCGCTTAATAATAGATTGAAAAAGAGCTGATTGTTCATAAAAAACGATCAGCTCTCTTTGCGTAAACTCAAAGATATTTCAGGTATCGTAAAGATTCGGCACTATAGCCGAATCTGCATAACATCAACTTCAAGTTCCCATAAAAACTTATCCAGATCTTTATAGGACAGGAAAACAGTTGCCGTATTTTCAAGAGGATGAATGCCGCTTGCCCTTGGAATCCCTGAGGAACAGGTTCTTGCACAGGATCCCTTTTGCAGGAAGACCAAGGCGGTCCATATCTTCCATTGTATAAACGGGTTCATGTTCGACAACTTCATACTTAATATTCAATTTTTTTAACATATCATAAATGCGCTGCTTTTGATCTCCCATTGCCATATCTCCTTTGCATTTTATTATCTATCATTATAGGCGAAAGCGTCTGGTATGTGAAGACACACAAAAATCACAATTCTCATGCAAAACTTTCACAGTTATTCCTTATACTGGCTCTTATGCAATCAGAAAAATCCGGTGGTATCCGGGCAGTTTGAAGCATAAGCTGAGAAAGATAGAAAAAAGCTAGGAGGGAACGTGTTGATTGAAGTAAGGAATCTTGTAAAGAGATATGGGACACATCTGGCCGTGGACCATTTGAGTTTTACAGTAGAGAAGGGGCAGATATACGGATTTCTGGGACCGAATGGCGCCGGGAAATCGACCACGATGAACATTATGACAGGATATCTGGGGGCAACCGAAGGGGAAGTCCTGATTAACGGGCATAATATTCTGGAAGAACCGGAAGAGGCGAAGAAATGCATCGGATACTTGCCGGAAATGCCGCCTCTTTATCTGGAGATGCGGGTCCGCGAGTATATGGATTTTGCGGCGGAGCTGAAGAAGATACCGAAGAAAGAGCGGAAAAGTGCAGTGGAACAGGCGATGAAGATGGTGAAACTTACAGATGTAGAGAATCGTCTGATCAAGAACCTGTCAAAAGGATATAAGCAGAGAGTCGGACTGGCACAGGCAATTCTGGGATTCCCGGAAATCATCATTCTGGACGAACCGACGGTCGGACTGGATCCGAAGCAGATCATTGAAATTCGCGAACTGATCCGTGAGTTGGCAAAGGAACATACCGTTATATTAAGTTCCCATATTCTGGCTGAGATTCAGGAAGTGTGTGATTATATCATGATCATCTCCGGAGGAAAGCTTGTGGCGAGTGATACACCGGAAAATCTGGAGAAACTCCTTGAAGGACAGCGGTCGGTTGAAATTCTTGCAAAAGGAACGGAAGATAAGGTAAGGATGATTCTGAAGTCGATTCCTGAGGTGAAAAGCGCAGACGTAAAACCGGGGGAAGAAGGCGGAACGACAAAGGCAAGTGTGATTCCTACAGAAAATCAGGATATCCGTGAGAATGTGTTCCGTGCATTTGCCGGTGCGGATTGCCCGCTCCTGATGCTATATCACAGCAGGACAACACTGGAAGATGTATTCCTTGAATTGACTCAAAAAGAGAGTGCCGCTGCAAAACAGACTGAATCAAAGACAGAGGAAGACGATCTATGGGACGAAGATAACGTATGGGATGATGAAGAACTGTACGAAGGAGAGGAGGAATCGGGCGATGGCGGCGATTTATAAAAGAGAACTAAAATCCTATTTCCAATCCATGACAGGATATGTACTTACCGCATTCATGGTCGTGTTTACCGGGATTTATTTTATGGCGTATAATCTGAATTCGGGGTATCCGTATTTTTCGTATGTTTTGCTGAGTATTAATTATATATTGATTATTATCGTACCGCTTTTGACTATGCGTTCCTTTGCGGAGGAAAGAAAGAGCAGGACAGATCAGATGCTTTTGTCTGCACCGGTGAGTCTGACAGAAGTAGTACTGGGGAAATATCTGGCGATGATTACTGTATTTGCAGTACCATGCGTAATATTCTGCACATTTCCGTTGATTATCAAAAGCTTTGGGACGGCCTATCTGAAAGTGGATTATTTATCAATTTTAATGTTTTTCCTGATGGGATGTGTATACATATCAATCGGAATGTTCCTTTCATCCCTCACAGAGAGCCAGATTATCGCGGCTGTCACAACCTTTGGCGCGCTGCTGCTGGTTTATCTTTGGGGAGGACTGACTAAGTTCCTTCCAACATCCAAGACCAGTGGTATGATCGGGATGGTGATTCTTCTGACGATCGTGGCAGCAGTTATTTATCAGATGACGAAAAACTGGATGATTTCCGGTATTGTAGAAGTTATCGGCGTAGCCATAGTCGTGGCTCTCAGTTTTGTAAAGGCGGAACTGTTTGAGAATCTTCTGGTCAATCTGATGGAGAAATTATATATTACGGAAGTGTTTGAGAATATAGCGGTAAATCGTCTGTTTGATGTAAGTGGACTTGTGATGTATCTGACCGTGATTGCAGTGTTTGTTTTTTTTACGATGCAGTCCATTCAGAAAAGACGTTGGAGTTAGGAGGGGTGAGACATGGAAAAGATTAAGAAAATGTTCAAAAGTGTATCCTCCAAAAATGGTACGTATAGTGTAGGCCTTACCGTACTGGTTCTGGTGATTGCGGTGCTGGTCAATCTTGTGGCCGGTCAGCTTCCGGAAAGTATGAGAAATATTGACATCAGTGACAACGGAATCTACGAGATCAGTGAGGTCTCGGAAGAAATTCTGGACGAACTGGATAAAGAGGTGAAGCTGACGGTCGTGGCGGATCTGGATTCTGTCGATCAAAGAATTGAGACATTTGTAAAGAAATATGCGGCTTTATCGAAGAAGATCGACCTGGAATGGATCGATAGTGTACAGCATCCTTCCGCTTTGCAGAAGTATAATACAGAGGGCGACATCATCAACGTAGAGTGTGAAGAAACAGGAAAGAGCACGCAGATTGCCTTTGACGATATTATCAAATATGATGAATACACATATTATATGTCCGGACAGCTTAGTGAGACGGAATTCGATGGAGAAGGACAACTTACAAGCGCAATCGGATATGTGACCAGTACCGAGACTAAGAAAATCTATCGCACCAGCGGACACGGTGAGGCGACGTTTTCTACATCGGTAAATGAATTGTTTTCCAAGAATAATCTGGAGACATCCGAGATCAATCTGAGTATGAATGCGCAGATTCCGGAGGACTGTGATCTTTTGTTCCTCTATGCGCCATCTTCTGATATTACGGATGATGAAAAGACGCTGATAGAGGATTATCTCGCGGATGGAGGCAACGTGTATCTGATTCTGGGTACGGATGAAGTGGATCTGCCGAACCTGGAAGCGATTATGGCAGATTATGGGCTGGGACGTGCGGATGGTTATATTGCGGATATGCAGAGATGCTATCAGAATAATTATTATGCGATCTTCCCGCAGCTTACATTGACCGGTGACCTGGGGCAGGGAATTAAAAATGAGATGGTTCTGCTCTTGAATTCGCATGGACTGGAAAAACTGGATACAGAAGACGACGCACTGACGGTGTCAACATTTATGGAAACATCAACGCAAAGCTATGCGGTGCGGGAAGACGGAGAGACGGAAGGACAGTACATTCTGGGAGCAGTTGCAAAGAAGACCTGCGATACCGGAGATGAAGATACGAATGAAGATGAGGAGGATGCCGGTTCCGGGGATACAGAAGAATCGGAGGTTTCCCGGTTAACAGTCGTCGCTTCGGATTCTCTGATCAGTTCGGATATTACCGATCAGCTCACAACACTGGATAACCTGACACTGTTTGTGAATTCTGTCATGAACAATTTTGATGATGTGGAAAATGTTGCAATTGAAGCGAAGAGTCTGAGTGTGGAGCAGAACACACCGGTTCATGCAGGAACGATCAGTCTGATCATCATATTTGTGATTCCGATTGCGATTCTTGTGATTGGATTTGTGACATGGATGCGCAGGAGAAAATCATAGGGAGGACTGTATATGAAGAAAAAGCAGAAAACATTTGCAATTCTTACAGGAGTGATTGTGATTCTGTTACTGGCATTCTTTGGAATGAAGTATGTAAATCATGCGAATGAAGAGAAGGAAGAGCAGAAAAAAGAGGAGGAAAAAATCCAGGTTCTGAAGGCAGACGGTCTGAATGCGATGACATATGCAGATGCAGAAGGAAACAGTATGGCATTCGAGAAGGAAGAAGGGGCCTGGAAGTTCAGTGAAGATCCGGTGATCGAGCTTCAGGAGGATGTGATGCTGGATATGGAAAATGCTTTTTCGGACATTCAGGCGATCAAAGAGATCAGCTCGCCCGATGAATTATCAGATTATGGGTTCGATGCGGTGACATACCGCCTTTCCGTCACAGAGGAAGATGGAACGGAACATGAGTATCTGTTTGGAAATACAACAGGGGAGCAGATTTATTTTATGGAGGAGAACGGAGAAAATGTCTACACAGTTTCTTCAGAACTGACTTCCCAGATGTTGTGGAACCTGGCTGATATTGCCGAGAAAGACAGTTTTATTCAGATTATTGCAGATCATTTTGTCAAAGAGGTGATTACGGCACCGGATGGAACACAAACGGTGTATGAAGCAGTGGAAGAAACAGAAGATTCGGAAGATGAGACAGAACAGTCGGATGATGCAGAAGAAAATAATCCGGTTGAGAAAGTTGCAAATGGAATTGCCGGAATGTATTTTACCGATTGTGTCGATTATCATGTGACAGATGAGACAAAAGCCGGGTATGGTCTGGATGAGGCGTCCAGAACGAAGGTGGAAGTGACTTACAAAGACTCGCAGGACGGAGAAAAAGAGAAAACGGTGATCTTCTATGTGGGGAAAGAAGATGAGGACGGCTCATATTATTATGTTCAGCTTGACGGTTCCATCCGGGTAAACCGGGTTCTTTCCGATAGCATTAAGACCATTCTTCCGGAATAGAAATTTATATCGTTTGTTGTAATTCCATTTTAAAACCGCTATACTAAGAACTGGACTTGGTATAGCGGTTTGTTGCGCTATGATATGAGAGGTTGGCGGAACACACAAAAAAGTGGTTCTGCAGGAAATATGGAGGACGCATGAAACGATTATATGACAGATTAGAAGAATACTCCCGGCAGGATTATTATGGCTTTCATATGCCCGGGCATAAAAGAAATACAGAAATTCTGGGAGTGGATCTGCCGTATGCGATTGACATTACCGAGATAGACGGGTTCGACGATCTGCATCATGCCGATGGGATTCTGAAGGAAGCGCAGGAAAGAGCGGCGTCCGTATTTGGGGCGGATGAGACACATTTTCTGGTAAATGGAAGTACAGTGGGAATTCTGAGTGGAATTCTGGGAAGTACAAAGAAGGGCGATAAGATCCTGGTGGCACGTCATTGTCACAAGTCGGTTCATCATGCTATCTATTTAAATGAATTGAGACCGAGGTACCTCTATCCGGATTTTGACGGTGAAAAACACTGGAATGGAGAAATCCGCGTGGAAGATGTCAGAAAAGCACTCGAAGAAGAGCCGGACATACGGGCGGTCGTTGTGGTCTCTCCGAATTATGATGGGGTGGTTTCAGACATCAGGGAGATTGCACGGATCGTGCACGAAAAGGGAATTTCTCTGATTGTGGACGAGGCGCACGGAGCACATTTTGGCTTTCACCCGTATTTCCCGGAGCGGTCAAATGGACTGGGAGCCGATGTGGTGATCCAGAGTCTTCATAAGACGCTGCCATCCTTGACCCAGACGGCACTTCTTCATATGAACGGACCGATTGCAAACAGAGAACGGATACGGCGTTATCTGGATATGCTGCAGAGCAGCAGCCCCTCTTATGTCTTCATGGCGAGTATGGATGCATGCATTGATTTTGTGGCAGGGGAGGAAGGTGCGAGGGCATTTCATATTTATGCCGAACGCCTTGCGGAAACCAGAAATAAACTTGCCTCTTTGCGCTTTCTGAGACTTCTGGAATCCGATCATTATGATCCGTCCAAAATCGTAATTTCGGTTTCAAAAGCGAATCTGACGAGCCATGAGTTATATGAGAAACTTTTGCGTGACTATCATTTGCAAATGGAAATGGTGGCAGGGACGTATTTGATTGCCATGACATCGGTCGCCGATACGAAGGAAGGCCTGGACCGTCTGGTGAAGGCACTATTAGAGATTGACGGGGAATTGGAAGAGCCGAAGTGTTGTGCAGAGATTTCCGGTGAGCTTCCGCGGCAGGAGCAGGTGTTTACACCGTTTGAAATTGCCGAAAAGAACGAACAGGGACTGGGAGAAAGTATTTCCTGGAGACAGAGTGAAGGAAGAGTCTCTATGGAATATGCGTATCTCTATCCGCCGGGAAGTCCGGTCATTGTGCCGGGCGAGCGAATCAGCAGAGAGGCGGTGGAGCTTCTTGCATTTTATGAAGAACAGAAATTTCAGATAGAAGGAATTCAGGAAAAAGGAAGAATCAGGGTGCTGAAAAATGAGTAATATATATTATCTGATGGGAAAAAGTTCATCCGGAAAGGATACCATTTACAAAAGAATCAAAGAATTGCATCCGGAACTGAAAACGGTCACGATTTACACGACCCGCCCGATCCGTGAGGGGGAGAAGAACGGGAAAGAATACTATTTCGTAAATGAAGAGAAATTGCAGCAGTTACTGGATGATGGGAAAGTGATTGAGTTGCGCACCTATGACACCGTTCATGGTCCCTGGAACTATTTTACTGTGGATGACGGACAGTTTGATCAGGATACGGCAGATTATCTTATGATCGGGACACTGGAATCCTATCAGAAGATGAGAGAATATTTTGGCGAAGAAAGAATAGTGCCACTCTATATCGAAGTGGAGGACGGGGAACGTCTGATGCGTGCACTTACCAGAGAGAGAATGCAGAAAGAGCCGAAATATGCGGAAATGTGCAGACGCTTCCTTGCAGATACCGAGGATTTCTCGGAAGAGAATCTGAAAGCGGTGGGAATTACCGAACGGTTTGAAAATCGGGAACTTGAGGAAACGGTAAGAAAAATTTCAGAAAGAATTCAGCAGAAAACAGGCGAATTAGGCTAGGTATTCCGCTGAAATTATGATACAATAACAGGTAGTTACGGGAATTTATACATTAAAGAAGGTGAAGCTATGTCAGGTTTTAAAGATGTCGTTGGACATACTGAGATTATTGAATATATGAAAAATGCAGTGAAGCAGGATAAAGTGTCTCACGCTTATATTTTAAATGGACCGAAAGGGTCAGGAAAGAAGCTGCTGGCGAAGCTTTTTGCCCAGGAACTTCAGTGTGAGAACAATGGGGATGAGCCGTGTAATAAATGTCATTCCTGTCGTCAGGCCATGAGTGGCAATCATCCGGATATTATCCGTGTGACCCATGAAAAACCGAATTCCATCAGTGTAGATGAGATCCGTGTACAGATCAATGAAGATATTCAGGTGAAGCCGTACAACGGGAAATATAAGATTTATATCGTACCGGATGCAGATCTGATGACGGTACAGGCACAGAATGCATTGTTAAAGACGATCGAGGAACCGCCGTCTTATGCGGTGATCTTCCTGCTTACGGAGAATGCAGACAGCCTGCTCCCGACGATCTGTTCCAGATGCGTTATGCTGAAGCTTCGCAATATCAAGGATAAACTGGTGAAAAAGTATCTGATGGAGACGCTGGAGATTCCGGATTACAAAGCGGATGTCTGCACGGCATTTGCACAGGGCAATGTGGGAAGGGCCATTATGCTGGCAAACTCAGAGCATTTTAATGAGATCAAGGAAGAAGCAATCCAGCTTTTGAAGAACATTGATACGATGGAAGTCAGCGACCTGGTCGAGGCGGTTAAGCGGATTACCGCGTATAAGATCGAGATCAATGACTATCTGGATATCCTGATGATCTGGTATCGGGATGTATTGATCTACAAAGCAACGAAGAATATTGACAGAGTGATTTTTAGCGAACAGCTTGATTATATCAAGGAACGCGCGAAGAAAAGCTCCTATGAAGGGATAGAAACGATTTTGAATGCGCTGGAGAAGGCGAAAACACGTCTGAAAGCGAATGTGAACTTTGACCTGGTAATGGAGCTTCTGTTATTGACGATAAAGGAGAATTAGCCGATGACAAAAGTAATAGGAGTCCGTTTCAGGGCTGCAGGGAAAATTTATTTTTTTGCTCCGGGCAAGCTGCAGATTCAGCGCGGGGATCAGGTAATCGTGGAGACGGCACGGGGAGTGGAATTTGGAAATGTCGTGATGGGACCGAAGGAAATCCCCGATGAGGAGATCACCCAGCCGCTCAAGACGGTGATCCGCGTTGCAACAGACGAAGACCGGAGAACCGAAGAGAAGAACCGGAAAAAAGAAAAAGAAGCATTCAACATCTGTCTTGAAAAGATTCAGAAGCATGGACTGGAAATGAAGCTGATCGATGCGGAATACACATTTGACAATAATAAAGTTCTGTTTTATTTTACAGCTGACGGAAGAATCGACTTCCGTGAACTGGTCAAGGATCTGGCGGCGGTGTTCCGTACGAGGATCGAATTAAGACAGATCGGGGTACGTGACGAGACGAAGATCCGCGGAGGAATCGGAATCTGCGGGCGTGAGCTTTGCTGCCACACTTACCTGTCTGAATTTGCACCGGTATCGATTAAGATGGCGAAGGAACAGAATCTGTCGCTGAATCCATCAAAGATCTCAGGCGTATGCGGCAGGCTGATGTGCTGTCTGACGAACGAGGAAGAGACCTACGAAGAACTGAACAGCCGCCTCCCGGCAGTGGGAGATACCGTGACGACCAGTGACGGACTGCGGGGAGAGGTGCACTCATTGAGTGTCTTAAGACAGCAGGTAAAGGTGATTGTAAACCTGGATAACGACGAGAAGGAGATCCGGGATTATAAGGTCAGCGAACTGAAGTTCCGGCCGAGAAAGCGTAAGAATGATGTGAAGCTGACGAAACAGGAGATGAAAGAGCTTGCGGCTCTGGAAAAGGGTGAAGGAGCGTCAAAATTAGATGACAACTAATCTGAAGCAGGGGGAACGGCTCGACGATTTACAGATAAAAGGATATGAGATCATACAGCATCCGGGAAGGTTCTGCTTTGGGATGGATGCGGTTCTTCTCAGTGCATTTGCAAAGATAAAAGCGGGAGAATGTGTTCTTGATCTTGGGACAGGAACGGGAATTCTCCCGATTCTTTTCGCTGCAAAGACAGAAGGCAGGCATTTTACTGGGCTGGAGATCCAGGAGGAGAGTGCGGATATGGCGAGAAGAAGCGTACAGCACAATCACCTGGAAGAACGGGTGGAAATCGTAACCGGTGATATTAAGGAAGCATCGATGATCTTCGGGCCGTCATCGATGGATGTGGTGAGTACAAATCCACCGTATATGATCGGCGGACACGGACTGGCAAATCCGAAAAGCGAGAAAGCGATCGCACGCCACGAGGTACTGTGTACACTGGATGACATTATCCGGGAAAGTACAAAAGTATTGAAACCGGGCGGACGATTTTACATGGTTCACAGGCCGTTTCGGCTTGCTGAGATTCTGTCCAAAATGACAGAAACGGGATTGGAGCCCAAAAGGATGCGTCTGGTATATCCATACATAGATAAGGAACCAAATATGGTTTTGATTGAAGGAATCCGGGGTGCGAAGCCCAGAATGACGATCGAACCGCCGCTGATCGTTTACAAAAAAGATGGAACATATACACAGGAAGTACTGGAACACTATGGAATGGACGGCTTGGGAAATAACGGCAGGTAACGGAAAGGAGAGCGTATGGCGGGAACATTATATTTGTGTGCGACACCCATCGGCAATCTGGAAGATATGACGTTCCGGGTGATCCGGACATTGAAGGAAGTAGATCTGATCGCAGCAGAAGATACGAGGAACAGCATCAAGCTGCTGAATCATTTTGAGATTAAGACACCGATGACCAGTTACCATGAATACAATAAAATCGAAAAGGGACAAAAGCTGGTGGATAAACTGCTGGAAGGACAGAACATAGCATTGATTACAGATGCAGGTACGCCGGGAATCTCGGATCCGGGAGAAGAACTGGTGAAGATGTGCTATGAAGCCGGGATTACAGTGACTTCACTTCCGGGTGCGGCCGCATGTATTACTGCGCTCACGATATCCGGATTGTCAACCAGAAGATTTGCTTTTGAGGCATTTCTGCCATCCGATAAAAAAGAGCGTCAGGAAGTTCTGGCGGAACTGGCAGAAGAAACCAGAACCATGATCATTTACGAGGCACCGCACCGCCTGGTGAAGACCTTGAAGGAACTGGGGCAGGTTCTGGGAGAAGACCGCCGGCTGACTGTATGCAGAGAACTTACGAAGAAGCACGAAACAGCATTTACCACAACATTTGCCGAAGCAGTCTCTTATTATGAAGAAAATGAGCCAAAGGGAGAATGCGTGCTGGTTGCAGAGGGAAAAAGCCGTGAAATGATACGACGTGAAGAACAAGGGAAATGGGAGCAGATGAGCATTCCGGAGCATATGGAGTATTATCTGAACCAGGGAATGGAGAAGAAAGAGGCTATGAAATGCGTCGCAAAGGACAGAGGGATCGGCAAACGTGACGTATATAAGGCACTTTTGTAGTTTCGTCAATTTGTACACCTTGTTTATAAAACTTTGTTCAACCCGAACATAGACCAGAAACGATTTTTTTACTATACTAAATGACAGATAGAGAAAACGGCTGAGCCGTAATAAAAAGTAATCAAAACATTTTAGGAGGAAAGAACCAATGGCAAGTTTATCATTAAAACATATCAACAAAACTTATCCAAACGGATTTGAGGCAGTTAAAGATTTCAACCTTGAAATCGAAGATAAAGAATTTATCATCTTTGTAGGACCGTCAGGATGTGGAAAATCCACAACACTTCGTATGATCGCAGGTCTGGAAGACATCTCAAGCGGTGAATTAAAGATTGGTGATAAAGTAGTGAACGATGTAGAACCAAAAGACAGAGATATCGCAATGGTATTCCAGAACTACGCTCTGTATCCACATATGACTGTATATGATAACATGGCATTTGGTCTTAAATTAAGAAAAGTTCCGAAACCGGAAATTGATAAAATGGTTCGTGAAGCGGCAAGAATCCTTGACCTGGAAAGCCTGCTTGATCGTAAACCGAAAGCATTATCAGGTGGACAGAGACAGCGTGTTGCTATGGGACGTGCTATCGTTCGTAACCCGAAAGTATTCCTTATGGATGAGCCTCTTTCAAACCTGGATGCTAAGCTTCGTGGACAGATGCGTATTGAGATCTCTAAATTACATCAGAGATTAGGTACAACCATCATCTACGTAACACATGACCAGACAGAAGCTATGACACTGGGAACCAGAATCGTAGTTATGAACGCAGGTGTTGTTCAGCAGGTAGATACTCCACAGGTATTATACGATACCCCGTGCAACCTGTTCGTAGCAGGATTCATCGGATCTCCGCAGATGAACTTCGTAGATGCTGTATGTAAAGTAAAAGGCGACAAAGTATACCTTCAGGCTGGTCCTTCTGATATCGAACTTCCGGCTGCAAAAGCTAAAAAGCTTATCGATGGCGGATATGATGGAAAGACAGTTGTTCTCGGAATCCGTCCGGAAGATGTACATGACGAACCAGAATTTATCGCAAAATCTCAGGGTACTCTGATTGAAGCTACAATCCGTGTATACGAAATGCTTGGTGCAGAAGTTTACTTACACTTCGATTACGAAGGAGCAAGCATGACTGCAAGAGTTGATCCTAGAACAACAGCAAGAACAGGCGATACTGTTAAATTTGCTTTGGATGCAGACAAGATTCATGTATTCGATAAAGAAACAGAAAAGACAATCACAAACTAAGAATGTGTAATCCGCAAGAGACATATCCCATTTGAGATATGTCTCTTGTTTTTTGCCATGTGTACGCCAAACAGATCCGGTGGAATTTTTTTAATCTTTCAAATTTCCGAAAATGATTGACAAAATAATAGAATCTGATTATTATAACTAATAAGTAAAAGGGAGTAACCTACGTTTGTCATGAATGCGTTTACGATATCGTCAATACGATGGAACCCATCCGGTATCGTGAGAAAACGGTGAGACTTTTATTGCAGGAAGAAGTATGCAATGAAAGTCTTTTCTTTTTATCTTTTTGCATAGTGTCTTCTGAATTGTAAATACTTGGAAGTAGGAGGAAAACACGATGAAAGAAATTTACCAGCTAACAGCTGCTGAGGTGCAGGAGAGAGTGAACAGCCATCCGGACGGACTATCCAAAACGGAAGTAGAACAAAGTCGTGAGAGATCAGGATGGAACGAACTGACGGAAGGGAAGAGGAAGAGTGTACTGCAGATTTTTCTGGAGCAATACAAAGATTTCCTTGTATTTATATTGATCATATCTGCGATTATATCCGGAATTTTAGGAGATATGGAGAGTGCGATTGTAATTCTGGTGGTCATTACGATCAATGCGATCCTCGGAACGGTACAGACGCTGAAAGCGGAACAGTCCCTGCAAAGCTTGAAGAAACTTTCGGGTCCGGAGGCGAAAGTCATGCGTGACGGCGCGGTCGCCCCGATCCCGGTCCGGGAACTTGTCGTGGGAGATCTCGTGATGCTGGAGGCAGGGGACTATGTCCCGGCGGACGGAAGAATTCTGGAAAATGCAAGCCTCAAGATCGATGAAAGTGCACTCACAGGGGAGAGCCTTGGAGTGGAGAAGCAGGAAGATGTCATTGAAAACGAAGTTCCTCTGGGAGATCGGACCAACATGGTGTTTTCGGGAAGCTATGTCACATACGGGCGTGGAAGCTTTGTCGTGACGGATGTGGGAATGCAGACCGAGGTCGGGAAAATCGCCGGTTTGCTGAAAAATGCTTCCGAGAAAAAGACACCGCTTCAAGTGAATCTGGATCAGTTTGGGCAGAAGCTATCCATTATTATTTTAGTGTTCTGTGCCATTTTATTCGGAATCAGTGTTTTGCGGGGAGAGAATATCGGAAATGCATTTCTCTTTGCCGTTGCACTCGCGGTTGCCGCTATTCCCGAAGCGCTCAGTTCTATTGTAACGATTGTGCTTTCCTTTGGAACACAGAAAATGGCTAAAGAGCATGCAATCATCCGTAAACTTCAGGCAGTTGAAGGATTGGGCAGTGTGTCCGTGATCTGTTCTGATAAAACAGGAACCTTGACACAGAATAAAATGACCGTGGAAGATTATTATGTGGATGCCAGAAGAATCCGCGCTGCAGAGGTGGATCTGAATGATACACTGCAGAGACAGCTTTTGCGGTATAGTATCCTTTGTAATGATTCAACGAATGAAGACGGAATTGAGATTGGCGATCCCACAGAGACAGCGCTCATTAATATAGGAAGTGCACTGGGAATCGAGGCAGCCAAAGAGAGGGCACAGTATCCGAGATTGTCTGAAATTCCGTTTGACAGTGACAGAAAATTGATGTCTACGTTGCATTTGATGGAAAATCAGCAGGGAGAGCAAGTGTACCGCATGGCTGTGAAAGGTGCGGTGGACGTGATCCTTGACCGTGCCAGCCGGATCCAGACGGCAGACGGTGTCCGGGAAATTAATGCCAAGGACATAGAAAAGATTGAAAAACAGAATCGGGATTTCTCCGGAGAGGGACTCCGTGTTCTGGGATTTGCATACCGGGACATTCCGTTAGAAGATGGCGGCAAGTTGGGCGAAAGCCTTGCGAATAAACAGGCTCCGGTATTACAAATGGAAGATGAGCAGGATCTGGTATTTCAGGGAATGATCGCGATGATGGATCCGCCGAGAGAAGAATCCATGGAAGCAGTCGCAGAATGTATCAAAGCAGGGATCCGACCAGTCATGATTACTGGGGATCATAAGATTACTGCAGCGGCAATCGCAAAACGCATCGGCATTTTAAAGGATTTTTCAGAGGCATGTGAGGGTGCAGTGATTGATGGAATGACGGATGAAGAACTGAGAGAATTTGTTCCGCAGATTTCGGTTTACGCCCGCGTTTCACCGGAGCACAAGATAAGGATTGTCCGCGCATGGCAGGAGCGAGGCAATATTGTTGCCATGACCGGTGACGGGGTCAATGACGCACCGGCTCTGAAACAGGCGGATATCGGTGTTGCGATGGGAATAACCGGAACCGAAGTGGCCAAAGATGCGGCGGCGATGGTGCTGACAGATGATAATTTTGCAACCATTGTAAAAGCGGTGGAAAACGGACGGAATGTCTATCGAAACATTAAGAATTCGATTCAGTTCCTCCTGTCCGGCAATTTTGGCGCGATTCTTACCGTACTTTTTGCTTCGCTGGCAGCACTTCCGGTGCCGTTTGAACCGGTTCATCTTCTCTTTATCAACCTGCTGACTGACAGCCTTCCGGCAATCGCATTGGGACTGGAACCGCACAGCAGAGATGTGATGGAAGAAAAGCCTCGCCCGATGAATGAATCCATTTTGACGAAATCTTTTTTACTCAAAATCGGTCTGGAAGGTCTGGTGATCGGAGCGATGACAACGATCGGTTTTTTGATGGGATACCGTCAGGGCGGAGCTGCACTCGGAAGCACCTTCGCATTTGGAACATTGTGCCTGTCAAGGCTCGTTCACGGATTCAACTGTAAATCAGATGATATGATTTTGTTCAGCAAAAAGCTGTTTAACAATAAATATCTGATTGGTGCATTCGGAATCGGTTTTGTTTTCATTACAGCAGTCCTGATGATACCGGGACTTCACAATGTGTTCAAGGTGGTGACGCTGGATGGCGGGCAGTTCCTGACCGTCTGTGGACTGGCGATCCTGAATCTTCCGGTGATTCAGGTGCTGAGGGCAGTGAGAAAAGGTTGGAGAAAGCAGAAATAATAGGAAGAATTACAGAAAGAAATGCAAGAGGAGCGTGGCGTAAATGGATTGGAGTCAGGAAACACTTCGAAAAATAAGAGGATTGATTGTATTTACGATTTTGATTATGGTTGGACTCTGGAATTTCGACAAAGTTTTAGAGATTGTGGGAGTGATATGGGGACTTGTGTTTCCGTTTGTACTTGGAGGTGCAATTGCATTTATCATCAATGTCCCGATGAGCTTCATCGAAGCGAAAATGTTCGGAAAAAATAAGGAAGACAGAGGAAAAGCGGCGAAGAAGCTGGCAAGGCCGGTCAGTCTCGTATTAACAATTGCGATTGTTGTCGGTCTGATCGTACTTGTGATGTTTGTTCTTGTACCGCAGTTGGGGGATACATTTTCCAGCCTGGGAAGCAGCATTGCAGCGTTCATTCCGAAACTGCAGGAATGGGTCGGGAATTTTACGAATAACAATCCGGATGTGATGAAATGGGTGGATCAGATTGAATTTAATCCGGATAAGATGATCAGCTGGCTAATGGGAATGCTTGGAAACGGAGCCGGAAATGTGATGAATACGACATTTAATGCGGTGAGTAATCTTGTCGGTGGCGTGGCCAAATTCTTTATTGCGTTTTCATTTGCCTGTTATGTTCTCTTTCAGAAGGAAAAACTGCATGTACAGGTCAGAAAGGTATTTTTTGCATTTATTCCCAAAAGGAAAGCGGAGGCGGCACTGGAGATATGCTCACTGACCTATAAGATCTTTTCCAATTTTCTGACAGGGCAATGTCTGGAAGCGATCATTCTGGGATGCATGTTTGTGGTGACGATGACGATTCTTAGAATGCCGTATGCACTTCTGATCGGAATTATTATTGCCTTCACCGCACTGATCCCGATTTTTGGTGCATTTATCGGATGTGCCCTGGGAGCTTTTATGATTTTTATGGTAAATCCAAGGCAAGCGGTTGTTTTTGTTATTATGTTCCTGGTGCTTCAGCAGATAGAAGGAAATCTGATCTATCCGCATGTTGTAGGAAATTCTGTGGGACTTCCGTCGATTTGGGTGCTGGCAGCAGTCAGCATCGGTGGAAATCTGATGGGGGTTGTCGGAATGTTGATCTTTATCCCGATTGTTTCGGTTATCTATACATTATTCCGGGAAATTGTGTATCTCAAGCTTAAGAAACAGAAGATCAAAAATGTGACGGCGCAGACTGTGGAGGAATATTCGGAGGAAGAAGTTCAGAAAATGCAGGAGATCTTTGAAGCGGAGCATGCGGAAGATTAAGAAGAAACAATCTGGGTATTTGAAGAAGAAGAACTATAAGTGAAATATTGAAAAGGTTCCGCATATCTATTAGAGAGAAGCTTTTTCAGGTGAAATAAATGCTGAACTATTTATGGGCGGGCATGATTATTATGGGAATCATATTTGCCGCATTTACCGGGAAAATGGCAGATGTCACAAATGCCGCACTGGATTCCTCTAAAGAGGCGGTTACCCTGTGTATCACGATGATGGGAGTGATGTCATTCTGGGTAGGGATCATGGAAATCGCGAAAAAAGGTGGGATCATGGAAGCTGCAGCGAAGAAAATGAGACCACTCATACGGTTTCTGTTCCCAGAATTACCCGAAGGACATCCCGCGGAAGAACATATAACAAGTAACATCATTGCCAATGTCCTCGGCCTCGGTTGGGCCGCGACCCCCGCCGGGCTGAAAGCGATGGAAGCGCTGGCGGATCTGGAAGAAGACAGACGGAGAGGAAGACTTCCGGGACCGGTAAGGAAGAAAGAAATCGCAAGTAATGAGATGTGTACCTTTTTGATTCTGAATATCTCCTCACTTCAGCTGATCCCGGTAAATGTGATCGCCTACAGGAGCCAGTATGGGAGCGTGAACCCGGCGGCGATTGTAGGGGCGGGGATCTTGGCGACGGCGGTGAGTACCGGAGTGGCGGTTGTGTATTGTAAACTTAGAACTTAGGGACGGTTCTTTTGCCTTGCCACGACCAGCGCCCTTTGGCTTCAAATACTATGGTAAGAGAAACATATATGACAATTACAAAAAGCAGCCTTTACGGGAGAATGAGAATAATCTGTAAAGACTGCTTTTCGATTTCGAAGTTGCTATTAGGTTTAAGAATTTAACTTCTTTCGTAATTCCAGGAGTTCCTGTTCTATTTTGGATAACTTTAACCGCTGGGCATCAATCATACCTTTTTGCGAAACAATTGTATCTTTTTGCGAATCAATCATACCTTTTTGCGAATCAATCGTATCTTGTTGGGTATCGATCGTTTTTTTCTGCGAATCAATCGTATCCTGCATTTCATCAATCATATATTGCACAGTATTACGATCCAGTTCTTGTAATTCCTTTGAAAACATTTCCATCACCTTTTCTGTATTGCGACAAATCTGGTATACATCATCATAGAGAGGCTTGAATTCGGGGAAGGCTTCGATTAGTTTCATAATCGTCTCCGGTTCGTCCACACATAGGAAGGTAAGCCAAGCTTCTAACTTGTTATTGATACCTTTATTTTGCAAAGTTTTCTTGAAAATGTCAAGAGCGATAAAGGTATAATCCTGAAGCAGTTCCAGTTTTAAACCAGTATCGGTTTTTTGATTAGAATGATGGATATAAATATCTGGAAATTTGTGAAATTCATATGTGCTTTTTTCGAATAGGATGACAGTATAGACATTTTTGATATCGCGATAGCTGAACCGTTTTTTCTTCTCACTCTTAACTCGCTTGTACTGGCGAAGGAGCAGATCAGCAGAGTAGCAGGCGCATCGCTGCCCGGGAAATGCATACCCAATCTTCTGCACCTCAACATTCGCGATGCTTCCAGTGGATAGCTCAACTACAATATCCATGATCAGTAGTGAACTTTCATCTGCAATGCGGGTAGAATCATTAGGAAGGACTTTCAAAATAGTGACTTTTTGATTTAATACAAGTGATAAGAAATCTTCCAGGCGTTCCGGTATGGTTTCCGGATTCATGATTTCTTTAAAGAAGGAATCATAAAGCATTCGAACTCCCTTGGCTCCAGTACAGAAATTTAAGAATTCTTGTTGCTGTTCTTTTTGCCAGCTTTCGAATTGAGAAAGCAGATGTTTGTGCATATGGATTTCTTGTAAAAGTGCTTCTCGCGTGTGTAAAAATGGGAATAGAGTGTGCAAATTATTTGACATAGGCAAATCCTCCTTGGTAAAAAATAATATTGTTTGTTTCATCATTAGCGGGTTATTGCCTCGAAAGGGAAGCACCGAAAATGAGATGCCTTACGGCGAGAAAAATAGCAGGTAGAATCCTGCTGTGTTTTGATAAAGTTAGAATAGCATGAGTAGATGGAAAGTGCAAGATATACAGAAAAGTAACAGCTGGAAAAATACAGCTCTCCGCATTGAGTGCTTGTGATTCTTTTTCAAGTATGTTACCATTATTTATGGAAAAATCATGAAACACTGGGGCAAGTTTAGAATATGAAATATTTAGCACATATAAATGCCAAACATGATGAGCAATTGTTAAAAGAACATTTAAAGAACACAGCAGAGCTTGCTGGGAAATTTGCAGATAATTTTGGTGCATATGAATGGGGATATTGCTGTGGACTTTTGCATGACATAGGAAAATATTCCCTAAAATTCCAGGAAAGACTTCATGGTAATGAAGAAAAGGTAGACCATTCTACGGCCGGAGCAAAAGTGTGTTGGGATAAAAAAGGAGCACATCAGTTTTTGAGTTATTGTATTGCGGGACATCACGCAGGTTTGCCTGACACGGGTGGCATTAGTGATATGAGTACACAAGGAACAATGCTGGGGAGACTTAAAAAGAGTCTGGAAGATTACCAGAGATTTACGGAAGAAATTGAAATCCCCGAATTAAAGAATTTGTCTTTTCAACCAGTTGAAGGAGAAAATCTGGATTTCTTTGCAAGTATGTTGATAAGAATGATTTATTCCTGTCTTGTTGATGCGGATTATCTTGATACAGAACGATTTATGGATGGGGAAAGTATCAGAAATAATGGGGAGCCTATAGAAAAGTTATTTGAAAAGCTGGAATCACATATTTCCGGATGGCTTGATAACGATGATTTAAACACAATAAACGGGAGAAGAACAGAAATTCTAAAGCATTGTTTAGAGATGGGGAAAGAACAAAAAGGGATTTTTCGGCTTACTGTTCCGACCGGAGGCGGGAAAACGGTTTCTTCGCTTGCGTTTGCTTTAAAGCATGCAAAAGAACATCATATGGAGCGAATCATATATGTGATTCCATATACCAGTATTATTGAGCAAAATGCAAAGATATTTGCCGATATACTGGGACAAGATAATGTATTAGAATGTCATTGTGCCGTTGATTATGAATTGAACGAGGAATTGAAACCGATGCAGCTTGCGACGGAAAATTGGGATAAGCCAGTCATAGTAACTACGAGTGTACAGTTTTTTGAGTCCTTATTTTCAAATAAGCCATCTAAGTGCAGAAAATTACATAACATGACTAACAGTGTTATTATTTTTGATGAAGCGCAAATGATTCCAAATGATTATCTGAAACCATGTATAAGTGTACTGGAACAATTATTGCGTTATTATGGCAGCAGCATTGTATTATGCACAGCAACACAGCCTGCGTTAAAAGAATTATTATCACCGGAAATAAAGATTAGGGAATTGTGTGCGCGAATGGATGAACAATTTTCTTTTTTTAAACGTGTTTCTGTGAAAAATCTCGACAAGATAACGCAAAGCGAATTGATTCAAAGACTGGAACAGGAAAATCAAGCACTCTGTATTCTAAATACAAAAAAACGTGCCCAAAATATTTATCAGCGTATAAAGAGAGAAGGCGTTTATCATCTGTCAACAGCTATGTATCCTGTTCATAGAAAGAAAGTGCTGAATGAAATCAGAGAACGGCTGCAGAAACAGGAAAAATGTATTGTGGTATCTACAAGTCTTGTGGAAGCTGGGGTGGATCTGGATTTTCAGACGGTATACAGACAGCTGGCTGGAGCAGATTCTATTATACAGGCAGCAGGCAGATGTAACCGAGAAGGTAAAAGAACGGAAACAGAATGTTTTACGTATATTTTTAAACTGGATCAACAGGAATATGTGCAAGGGCAGAGACAGCAAATGGAAGTAACAGAAGGTCTGCTTGAAGAAAACAAAAATCTGGAAGAGTTGAATACGATAGAACAGTATTTCGAAATGTTGTATCACTTCCGCGGAGATAGTCTGGATAAAAAAGGAATATTGAAAAAGTTTAGAAAAGGAAATTTTCAGTTTGCTAGTGCCGCCAGAGAATTCAAGTTGATTGAGGAAAAAACAAAATCTATTCTTGTCCCAAAAGAAGAGGCAGCGCAGATACTATTATCACAAATAAGAATCAAAGGCTTCACGAAAGAACTTGTGCGGAAAATGGGACATTATTGTGTCAATGTTTATGAAAATGATTTTAATAAGATGTACGCGTTAGGAATGCTGGGTGAAATAACAGGGGATTCCAAGACGGATTGCTATGTTTTGAATTCTCTGGGAAAATATACAGATGACATGGGGCTTACATTGGATAGTGAATATGGTGAGGCAATATTAATATGATGGAAAGGGAAGTGCAATATGCACTTCCCTTTCCATTAACAGTTAATGATAAATAAAGATATTTCAATCCACAATTGGGAAAAACCAAAAGACTCTTTCACTATATCATATGATATTAAAAAATGAAAGAACAAATAACTTGTCAAATGGTAAAATAGATATTGACAATATTTAGAATTGTATTGTAGTATTATGTTAAATTAAGATGAAAAATCGTATTAAGGAAAGGAGATATTATGATTTTATATCATGGAAGCAAAGAGGTAGTAGAATATCCAGAAATAAGGAAAGCTGTATTTAACAAGGATTTCTATTTTGGCTTTTATTGTACTGAATATAAAATGCAGGCGGAACGGTGGGCAACTAGATATGGAAACAAAGGGTACGTAAATAAGTATGATTATGTACCAAATGCGGAATTGAAATATTTAAAATTTGATACGATGACGGAAGAGTGGTTGGATTTTATTGTTGCATGTAGATTGGGAAAATCACATACCTTTGACATTGTAGAGGGACCAATGGCGGATGATGCAATTTTTAATTATGTTCAAAATTTTATTGATAAAAAAATTTCGCGAGCGGCTTTTTGGGAATTGGCAAGATTTAATCATCCGACCCACCAAATAAGTTTTCATACGATTTCAGCTTTAGATACATTAACGTTTCTTGGAAGTGAGGAAGTATATGGGCGCAAAAAATAATAATAAATTGTTTTATACATGCAGTCTGATTGAATATATAGGAAGAATTCAGAAGAAAAGGAGAGAGGAAATCCTTGACGAACTGGGGCAAAAAACTTTAGAAAGAATTTACGAATATTCAGATATATTACACTGTGAGCCAATAGAAAAGGTCGCATACGAATTTATGAATGAATGTCAGATGACATCAGGAACCTTTGATAATGTCGGAGAATGTAGGTTTCGGATACCGGATTATTGGGCGATAGGAGAAGTCTATGAAAGACTGATTGAGGACAGCTATTCAGATGAGGATATAGTTGAGGGGATCTGGGAAGTATATCATTCGTGGATTGATGAGAAAATTTCTGATTACAACACAGACTTTTATTTTCAGCCACGAGATTATATTGCGGCATGTTATAGAAAAGGGGAGATTTTATAGTAAAAGGAGATGAATGTCCATGGCAAAAGGTGTTAGAGTAAAAGTATGGGGCGACTATGCATTATTCAGTAGACCGGAGATGAAAGTGGAAAGATGTTCTTATGATGTCATGACACCTTCGGCAGCCAGAGGAATTCTGGAAGCAGTCTATTGGCATCCTGGGATGAGATGGATTATTGATAAGATTTATGTAAATAAACCAATACAATTCACAAGTGTCAGAAGGAATGAAGTAAAGAGCAAGGTATCGGCTAATAATGTATTACCAGTGTATAATGGGAGTCCTAAAAGGCTTTATCTTAGCAGTAAAGCAGAAATTGTACAAAGATCTTCCATATTGCTTCGAAATGTGGAATATGTTATTGAAGCACATTTTGAAATGACGGATAAGGCAAATATCAGTGATAATTCTGGGAAATTTAAGGATATTATTATGCGGAGATTAAGGAAAGGGGAGTGTTTTCATACGCCGTATTTTGGATGCAGAGAATTCCCGGTAAGATTTTGCTTGTGCGAAGAAGAGGAAATTCATACAGCTTATTCGGATGAGGATGAACGGGATTTGGGATTTATGCTCTATGATATGGATTATTCGAATCCAGAGAATATCCAGCCTATGTTTTTCAGGGCAATTATGAAAAAAGGAGTGATCGATTTGAAAGACTGTGAGGTGATTCGATGATTCTGCAGGCATTGGTGAATTATTATGAAGCGTTATTGGATAATAACAAAGTCGCAGCACAAGGATGGTGTCAAGCGAAAGTGTCCTATGCTTTGAATCTGGATGTAAATGGAAGAATAAAAGGAGTGATAACTCTAAAACAGGAGATGGAAAGAGGAAAAATAAAGGTACTGGTACCTGTATACAGAACGGTTCCACAGACAGTTTCCCGTTCTTCAGGGGTACTGGCTAATTTCCTTTGTGATAACTCGAAATACATTTTGGGAGTTGACACATCGGGAAATGGGAAAAGAGTGCAGGAATGTTTTGAAGCTTCTAAAGAAAAGCATTTAAAAATATTGAAATCAGTGAGCGGAGAGATGGCAGAAGCCATAAGAAATTTTTTCTGTACATGGAATCCGGAGAATGCAAAAGAGCATGACAAGCTAAAAGAAATATGGGAAGACATTACGGATGGAGGTAATTTGATTTTCGTAATGAATGAAAACGAAGCACAGGATGATGGGGCGATACATACGGCATGGGAAGATTTTCTGAATCAGGAAGAAGGAAAAATGTCGGGGACATGCCTTGTTACAGGAAAAAAAGATGAAATTGCAAGAATCCATTCGACGATAAAAGGTGTACAAGGAGCACAATCCAGTGGAGCGGCGCTGGTATCTTTTAATGCCCCTGCATTTGAATCTTATGGAAAAGAGCAGAGTTACAATGCACCGGTAGGAAGATATGCAGCATTTGCTTATACGACAGCGTTAAATTATCTTTTGGCACAAAGAGATTATGTTTTTCAATTTGGAGATACAACGGTTGTGTTTTGGGCAGAAGATGGAGAAGAGGTATATCAAGATCTGTTATGTGGATTCTTAGAACCACGAGATGATAATCAGGAAATAATAAAAAGTATTTTCAAGAATTTAAAAGAACGACGGGCAATTGATGTAAATGGAATCAAATTGAATATCAATCAAAAATTTTATGTTTTGGGATTGGCGCCTAATGCAGCCAGATTGGCAGTCCGCTTTTTTTATGAGGACAGTTTTGGAAAGATACTGGATCATCTTCAAAAGCATTACAATAGAATGAAATTGGTAAAACCGTCCTGGGAAAAACGGGAATATTTAGGTGTTGGAAGCATGTTAAATGAGACTGTTAATCAAAAAGCTAAAGAGAAAAAGCCGATACCGAATCTTCCGGGAGCGGTTTTAAGAGCAATCCTGGAAAATGGAAGGTATCCTGAAAGTCTATATAACGATATATTGATAAGGGTTAGAGCAGAGCAAGGGAGGATTACATGGGGACGAGCTTCGATTATAAAAGCATATTTAATTCAAAATAAGGCATTAGAAAAGGAGGAGGATTTTGTGGTATTGAATCAGGAGGCAAATGATACGGCATATGTGTTGGGGAGAATTTTTGCAATACTCGAATACATACAGAAGGATGCCAGCCCGGAGATTAATTCAACGATAAAAGATAGATATTTCAATTCAGCTTGTTCAAATCCGGCTTCAGTCTTTCCGATTTTGATGAAACTAAAGAACAGCCATCTTCGAAAAATAGGAAGACAAAAAGAATGGAGAAAGGCATATTTTGAAGGTGTACTGGCAGAACTGCTGGGGAAAATAACAGAATTTCCTAAAAGTCTTACACTAGAAGAACAGGGGCATTTTATTTTAGGATATTATCATCAAGTACAGAAATTATATGAAAAAAAGGAGGAAGAATAAATGAGTGAGGTAATTAAAAACAGACACGAATTTGTAATTTTATTTGATATTGAAAATGGAAATCCAAATGGAGATCCTGATGCGGGCAATATGCCGAGAATAGATCCTGAGACAGGATATGGACTGATTACGGATGTGTGCTTGAAACGTAAAATAAGAAATTATGTTGAGACAGTAAAAGAGGATGAACCAGGTTATAGTATATATATTAAAGAAGATGTTCCCCTTAACAGAAGTGATAATAAAGCTTTTGAATATCTTGGGGTAAATGAAAAGACAGTGAAAGAACTGAAGAAGAAAGATCCCGATGCCGATTTGAAAATCAGGGATTTCATGTGTCGAAATTTTTATGACATTCGAACATTTGGAGCAGTCATGACTACATTTGTAAAGGCTTCATTAAATTGTGGGCAGGTAAGGGGGCCGGTGCAACTTGGATTTGCAAGGAGTATTGATCCGATTGTAAGTCAGGAAGTTACGATAACCAGAGTGGCAATTACTACCGAAAAAGATGCTGAGAATAAAAGTACAGAAATGGGACGTAAAAATATTGTTCCGTATGCTCTGTACAGAGTAGAAGGATATATTTCGGCAAATCTTGCAAGAAAAGTGACAGGATTCTCAGAGGATGATTTAGAACTTTTGTGGGAAGCGATTATTAATATGTTTGAGAACGACCATTCCGCAGCACGGGGAAAGATGGCTGTTCGCGAATTAATTGTGTTTAAGCATAGTAAGGAACTGGGAGATTGCCCGGCATATAAATTGTTCGACTCTGTGGAAGTGAAAAGGAAGGAAGAGGTTGTATATCCGAGAAAATATCAGGATTATACGATCAATATATGCGAAGATATGATACCGGATACAGTGGAATTGATAAGGAAAATATAATGGAATACAGAGAAGATGAATATTTGATGATTTCTGGGATTCAACATTTTAGCTTCTGTAGAAGACAATGGGCCTTGATCCATATTGAACAACAATGGGCAGAAAATGAACATACAGTGATTGGAGAATTAATGCATAAAAAAGCGCATGATCCATACTTGACAGAGAAGAGAAAGGATGTGCTTATTACAAGAGCACTTCCGATTTCTTCACGTTTACTCGGAATAAGTGGAGAATGCGATGTAGTAGAATTTCACAAAAAAGAGCAGGGAGTAAAGTTGTATGGGCATAGAGGATTTTTTGAAATATATCCGATAGAATATAAAAAAGGAAAACCTAAGGAGTCCGAAGAAGATATTTTGCAATTGACGGCACAGACATTGTGTTTGGAGGAAATGTTCTCTACGGATATTTCAGAAGGCGCACTTTTTTATGGAGAAACAAGAAGAAGAGAAATTATTCAATTTACCGGCGAATTAAGGAAACATGTAAAAGATATGGTAAAAGAAATGCATCAATATTATGCAGATAAGTATACACCAAAAGTGAAATATAGTAAAAGGTGTAATTCTTGTTCATTAAAGGATATATGTATGCCCAAAATGGAGAAAGCATCTACAGTAAGTGAGTATATTGAGCAGGCATTGGGGGATTTGCAGTGAAAAAATTGTTGAATACATTGTATATTACATCAGAAGACAGTTATGTGTCTCTTGATGGGGAAAATGTAGTTGTTTCAGAGAACGGGTGTGAGAAAGGAAGAGTTCCACTGCATAACTTAGAAGGAATCGTTTCGTTTGGATATAAAGGGACAAGTCCGGCGCTGATGGGAGCATGTGCAGACAGAAATATTTCTTTATGTTATTTGTCACCTCAGGGGAAATTTTTGGCAAGAGTAAGTGGAAAAGTCAAAGGGAATGTGATTTTACGTGAACAGCAATATAGGAGTTTTCTGAATGATGAAACCAGCTTGAATGTTGCAAAGAATTGTATTATTGGGAAAATATATAATGCCAGATGGGTGTTAGAGAGAGCAACGCGGGATCATGGTTTACAGGTGGATGTTGAGAAAATGAAAAAGGCATCAGAAAATCTGAAGAATTCATTAAATGATGTACGCGATTGTGGGGCAAAGGAACAGTTACGTGGATTTGAAGGGCAGGCGGCTCAAATATATTTTGGCGTTTTTGATGAATTGATTCTTCAACAGAAAAAAGACTTTTTCTTTCAAGGAAGGACAAAGCGGCCTCCTACAGATAACGTAAATGCATTACTTTCATTTGTGTATACGTTATTGACCAATACTATTACTTCTGCATTGGAAACGGTTGGTCTTGATCCATATGTGGGATGTCTTCACACTGAACGCCCCGGACGAGTCTCGTTATCTCTGGATTTGATCGAAGAATTGCGTCCGGTTCTTGCAGACCGGTTTGTAGTATCTTTGATAAATAAAAAAATGATCTCGGGAAAAGGATTCAAGAAAAAGGAGAATGGTGCAGTTTTGATGGATGATGAAACCAGAAAAATTGTATTAGTGGAATGGCAGAATAAAAAGCGTGAGACTCTCACACATCCTTTTCTAAAGGAAAAGGTTGAGTGGGGAATGGTACCTTATGTTCAAGCTATGTTGCTGGCAAGATATTTGAGAGGAGATTTAGATGCGTATCCACCTTTTTTATGGAAGTGAGGGATTAGTTTATGCTGGTATTAATTACGTATGATGTAAACACAGAAACATCTGCGGGTAAAACTAGATTAAGAAAAGTTGCAAAGCAATGTGTGAATTATGGTAGACGTGTACAGAATTCAGTATTTGAATGTGTGCTTGATAATGCCCAATGCATCCAGTTAAAATCAGTGTTGTCGGATATTATTGATCCAGAAGTAGATAGTTTAAGGTTTTACTATTTAGGAAATAAATATAAAGCAAAAGTTGAAAGTATAGGTGTAGAACGCGGAATTGCAATAGACGATGTACTGGTTCTGTAGTTATTAGTTGGTGCGAATTATCAGTGAACAAGAAAATACTAGTTGATTCGCACTTGAAAATGATTGCAAAAAACATATAATTAAGTAGAAAAAGCTATAATTTGTAAGCGTTATTTGCAGATTTTGACAAGATTCACATAATTCCCTGAAAAAATATTGCGAATGTGTGCAATTTTGCTGTCGCTCCCCTCGCGGGAGCGTGGATTGAAATGAGATAATGAAGAAATGCCAAAAAAGGTAAGATAGTCGCTCCCCTCGCGGGAGCGTGGATTGAAATTCAGGAGATATAACAAACAGTGTATATGGACATCGTCGCTCCCCTCGCGGGAGCGTGGATTGAAATATTCCGTGATCAAGAGCTGATGTTGCGGTTGTGTGTCGCTCCCCTCGCGGGAGCGTGGATTGAAATCACTGCATCCATGCGATCGAGAAGCTGCGTGATGTCGCTCCCCTCGCGGGAGCGTGGATTGAAATAACAACAGAGTCACAGAAATATGAGGCCAGCATGAGGTCGCTCCCCTCGCGGGAGCGTGGATTGAAATCTGGATATTCACAATAGCCAGGTAGAGGACAGGGTCGCTCCCCTCGCGGGAGCGTGGATTGAAATCGTGCCGGCGACAAAGATCCTGCATCCCGGATATAGTCGCTCCCCTCGCGGGAGCGTGGATTGAAATTTGATTACAACAATGATGTTTTCGAGTGGTTTCTTCGTCGCTCCCCTCGCGGGAGCGTGGATTGATACAATGAAAGCGAGTACCGCTGTGGTAAGTGTGTATTGTATAATTTAACAAAGAGACATTCATTTTGTTACGATGCTTGGGTTAAAAGCCTTGTATTAAAAAAATGTATTAATTGTTTATAAACATAGCTTTTGACACCAACCCCTGCCACGACCAGCGCCCCTCGGCTTCAGAGCCGTAACTATGTACCCGTCCCCCAGTCATCCTATTGTGATTCTTATTCAAATATGTTACCATGATTTATGGAAAAATCATGAAACACTAAAGGAGATCAAAGAAATGAAGTTTTCACAAATGCCTTATGAGCGCCCGGATCTTGAGGCGGTTAAGGTGCAATTAAATGAGTTTAATGAGCGTCTGGCAAGGGCGGAAAGCTATGAAAGTGCGAAGGCTGTTTTTCTTGAGAGGGAAACGTATGAGAAGCATGTAGATACCATGGAGTCACTGGTATCCATCCGCCATTCTATTGATACCAGGGATGAATTCTATGATGACGAGATGAAGTTCTGGAATACATCGGGACCGGTTCTGGAAGAATACCGTCAGGAATGGAATAAAGCAATGCTGGAAAGCCCGTTCCGTCCACAGTTCGAAGAAGAATACGGTAATGTAATGTTTATAAAAGCAGAAATGGCTAAGAAGACATTTGCACCGGAGATCATCCCGGATCTGCAGAAGGAAAATGAGCTGGCGACGACGTATGAGAAGTTGCTTGCATCAGCGCAGATTCCGTTTGAGGGGGATGTTTATACTCTTTCGCAGATGGCACCGTTTAAAAATGATGCGGACGATGACAGACGTCTTGCAGCATGGAAAGCGGAGGGGCAGTGGTACAAGGATAATCAGAAGGAACTGGATGATCTGTATGATCAGCTTGTTCATGTGCGTGACCAGATTGGAAGGAAGTTGGGATATGACGGATATACCGAACTTGGTTATTATAGAATGCAGAGAAATTGTTATGGGAAAGAAGAGGTTGGTCGATTCCGTGAGGCGGTTGTGAAATATCTTGTGCCGGTAGCGGATGCGGTATGCAGAGAGCAGGCGAAACGTATTGGAAGGGAATATCCACTGAGTTTTGCGGATGCGGCGCTGAAGTTCCGTTCTGGAAATCCAAAGCCGTGCGGGGAGCCGGAAGATATTCTTGCACAAGGCAAGAAATTCTATGATGAACTGTCTCCGGAGACCAGCAGATTTTTCAATACCATGTTGGATCAGGAACTTCTTGATGTATTATCAACGCCCGGTAAAGAAGCCGGAGCTTACTGTTCAAGCATTGCTGACTATGGAGTGCCGTTTATTTTCGCGAACTTTAACGGTACCCAGGGAGATGTGGAAGTCGTGACACATGAGGCGGGACATGCATTTGCCGCATGGATGAATCGCGACCGGGTACCGTACAGCCAGATCTGGCCGGGAATGGAAGCTTGTGAAGTACATTCTATGTCTATGGAATTTTTTGCATGGCCGTGGGCTGACGGATTCTTCGGTGAAGATACCCGCAAATTCAAGTACAGTCATCTCGCCGGCGCATTGACGTTCATTCCATACGGAACGATGGTGGATCATTTCCAGCATATTGTGTTCGAAAAACCGAATATGACACCGAAGGAAAGACATGGAGTATGGAAAGAACTGTTGGGAATCTACATGCCATGGATGAAACTGGATGGCGAGATTCCATTTTACAGTGAAGGAGAAGGATGGCAGAGACAGCACCATATTTATTCGCTTCCATTCTATTATATCGATTATTGTATTGCACAGACGGTGGCTCTGGAGTTCTGGGCAATGATTCAGGAAGACCAGAAGAATGCGTGGGAACACTACATGGCATATACCAGACAGGGAGGAAGCCGTGTGTTTACGGAACTTCTGGAGCATGCGGGAATGGTAAGCCCGTTTGACGAAAACTGCCTGAAGAAAGTGGCGGAAGCTGCAAAGAAATGGCTGAGCGAGTTCGATTTGGGAGGGATTCAATAAAAACAGACATTGCTTTAGCGTGTTTATTTTTGTTTTTCATTGGAGGGTATTCTGCCGGTTTCCCTTTTATAAGCGCGGGAAAAATAACTCTGGCTGTTAAAACCAAGCTTTATTGCGACAGAAGACACACTTTCTCCATCCTGAAGGAGTTCGGAAGCGGTCTTCATTTTGAGTTTGATCAAATACTTATGGACGCCGATTCCCGCAAACTTCTCAAAAATGCGTTTAATTCCTGCTTCGCTGATGTTGCAGAACCTGGCTATTTCTGATATGGACGGCTGGCGATGGATATTGCTGTTCAGGTAACTGATTGCTCTGCTGAAGCATACCGCATCCGGTGCGGAGGAAGTGGAGGATACGACTCCATTTTCGGACAAATGAAGAATCAGTTGCTGAATGTAGGTACTCACTGTCTGAAAGTAAGCGGGGGAGTGAACGAAAGACTCCAGGTAGTCAATGCCTTTAGAATTCGAAGAAGAGAGATTATCTGCCTCGGATCTCATATAAGAGAGCATCCGGCAAATAATCTCTTTTTCGGATTCGGACAGAGCAAATACTTTGTTTTTGAGAAATGAAGTAAGTGATCCTTCGGCAGAAAATGAGAAAATCAGCAGATCGGCACCGGATTCCCCATGAATAAGAAATTTGTGAAATTCCATCGGTTTATGAAATACGATATTACCGCGTGTAAGGTTGTAAACACGCTCATCTCCGGAGACGCAGACTTTGCCGTCTATGACGTAAAGGCATTCCCAGAAATTGTGGGTTTCCCCTTGAAAAGCATACCCATCGTTATAATGCATTTCAAATAATGAATAAAGACTATTTATTATAATTTGCTCTTCAATATGATAGGCCATCCAGACTATGTTTTCTTTTTGCATACCGATATTCTCCCGTATCTGTGTCAGATTCTGCATTTGCATGCTGCGATTTAGTGGTCCCATATTCTTTGTCTATAAAATGATCTAAAAGTACACATATATGAGCTAATGAGCCATAGATATATCTTTTTGATGGTGATATTATAGCATTGTCCAGAGAAATTGAAAAGTGATTCTTATGGAGATAAAGGAGGAGAATGATATGACGGATATCAAGATTGGATTTATTGGACTCGGAAGCAGAGGCGCGAATTTGTTGGAAGACATTGTGCTTGGACAGGGGGAACACGTGACGGCGGTTTGTGATTCTTATGCTGACCGGGCGGAAAATGGAGCGGAACTGGTGAACAAAGCGGGTCAGGACAGACCTCATGTATATACAGATGCGGAGGACGTGATCCGGGATGAAGAAGTGAATACGGTGATCATAGCATCGGCGTGGGAAAGCCATGTGGAGATCGCAATCGCTGCTATGTATGCGGGGAAAGCAGTTGCGATGGAAGTAGGGGGAGCCTATACATTGAATCAGTGCTGGGATCTGGTAAAAGCCTATGAAGAGACAAAGACACCGTTTATGTTTTTGGAAAACTGCTGTTTTGGAAGACGCGAAATGATGGTACTCAATATGGTACAGCAGGGCGTATTTGGCGAGATCGTGCACTGCGCCGGTGGATACCAGCATGATCTCAGGAAGGAAGTTACATTTGGAAAAGAGAACAGGCATTATCGCCTCAGAAATTACCTGTCAAGAAACTGTGACAACTATCCGACACATGATCTGGGACCGATTGCCAAAATATTGAATATCAATCATGGAAATCGTATGCTGACACTGACATCAACGGCTTCAAAGGCGTCCGGACTTCGTGATTACATTTTAAAGAATAAACCTGAAGATGAATTTCTGAAGAACCAGATTTTTACACAGGGAGATGTCGTGACGACGGTCATTAAATGTGCAAAGGGTGAAACGATCGTGCTGACACTGGATACAACCTTGCCGCGATATTATACCCGCAATTTTACAGTACGGGGAACCGCGGGAATGTATGAGGAAGTGACAGATTCTGTATTTCTGGACCGAGAAGAGGATATTGCCCATGATTTTGACTGGGGAAAGACAAATATAAACAATGCTCACCTTTATGAAGAACAGTATGAGCATCCGGTCTGGAAGGAGTATCTTGCCGAAGGAGTTCAGGGAACACATGATGGAATGGACTGGTTGGAATTTAGGACTTTCTTCCGTGCACTTCGAGAAAATGCACCTATGCCAATCGATGTTTACGATGCCGCTTCGTGGATGGCAATTACTGTACTTTCGGAAATGTCTATTGCCAGAGGCGGAGCAGTGGTGGATATTCCGGATTTCACAAATGGAAAGTGGGATAGTGAGATCCTTCCAAGGGAGTAATTGTTACCGGTTTATCATTCTTACGAAAAACAGATTGTATTTTCCTATATTTTTTGTAAAAACGTCAATTGTGCTTTGCTATTATTTTTCTTATAATTGCATTTGTGAATTTTGAAAGAAAGCGGCCGCTCTCCGATAGCACTTGAAAAGCAGGAGGGCGGTCGCTTGAACGATAGCAATATATGAGAAGGGGAGCAAAAGAGCATGGCATTACAGAAAGATATGACAACAGGAAGCCCCGGGAAGATTATTTTTGAATTTACACTCCCGGTTTTTATTGGAAATGTATTTCAACAGTTTTATAATATGGCGGATACGGTGATCGTCGGGAAGTTTGTGGGAACAGGTGCTCTGGCGGCAGTGGGAAGCACCGGAACGATCATGTTTCTGATCCTTGGTTTTGTGATGGGGATGACGGCCGGATTTACGGTGCTTACTGCACAGAAATTCGGAGCCGGTGATATGAAAGCAATGCGCCAGACAGTAGCGAGTGCGACGATACTTTCTACGTTGATGTCTGTACTTCTTACCGTGGTCAGTATGGCATTTATGAAGCCGCTCCTACGGTTTATGAAGACACCGGAGGATATATTTCAGGATGCTTATGTCTATATCATGATTATCTGTGCGGGAATTTTTGCACAGATGCTGTATAATCTGCTGTCGAGCATCTTAAGAGCGCTGGGGAACAGTAAGGTTCCGTTGTATTTCCTGATACTGGCGGCACTCCTGAATATCGTGTTGGATCTTGTGTTTATTATTGTATGTAAAATGGGAACGGCAGGGGCCGCATGGGCAACCGTGACAGCGCAGGGTATCTCGGGGGTTTTATGCCTGGTTTATATTGTGAAAAAGGTATCTGTTTTACATTTGAAACGAGATGACTTCCGGTTCAAATCATATTTGATATGGAATCAACTCAGAGTGGGTTTCCCGATGGCACTTCAGTATTCCATCACAGCGATCGGAAGTATGATGGTACAAACGTCATTGAATTTGCTGGGATCCGTGCAAGTGGCAGCATTTACCGCAGCAGGGAAAGTGGAACAAATTGCAAATCAGGCATATGTGGCGATGGGAACAACGATGGCGACCTATTCGGCGCAGAACATCGGTGCCGGAAAAGTAAGAAGAATCCATCAGGGATTCCGTTCAGTCACAATGATGGGATGCGTTTATTCGGCAGTGATTGGATTGCTCATAGCGTTCTTTGGAAAATATATGACATATGTTTTCGTTTCTGATAACGTCAATACGATTATGCAGTCGGTGGATATTTATCTGAAATGTGTGGTGATGTTTTTTGTCCCGCTTATGATCGTGAATGTATACCGAAACGGAATCCAGGGAATGGGATATGGACTCATGCCGATGATGGCAGGGGTGGCGGAACTGATCGGAAGAGGAGTAGTCGCCGTGGTCGCTGCCGGAAGAAAAAGCTATGTGGGTGTGTGCCTTGCAAGTCCTGCCGCGTGGGTATTGGCAGGAAGTCTGCTTCTGGTGATGTATTTCTACATTATGAAGCATGACATGAACAAATTCGAACAACCTGTGTCGGAATAAATTTATCTTGAAAGAAGATAAAGACTCGGCGTACTTGAATTTTGGAAGAATGGGGAAAAACTCCGCTGAATAGACTTGTAATAAGGAATTCAAGCGGAGTTTTTTATGCAGTTTTTTCTCTATATGAGCGATCTTATTGTACCGTTTCTGATTCTTGGCATTGTGATCTATGGGATCAGTATGAATGTGGATGTATATGATACCTTCATCAAGGGAGCCAGGAGCGGATTCCTCACGGTGATCAAGATCATGCCGACGCTCATCGGGCTCATGGTGGCGGTCGGGATTCTCAGAGCGTCCGGATTCCTGGAATACATATCCGGACTTCTGGGACGAGTGACACAGTATGTCGGATTTCCGGGAGAACTGGTGCCGCTTACGGTTGTGAAAATGTTCTCTTCTTCGGCGGCAACCGGCCTTTTGCTGGATATTTTCCGGGAATATGGAACGGATTCAAGAGTGGGTCTGATCGCTTCCATCTCGATGTCATGTACAGAAACGATTTTCTATACCATGTCCGTGTATTTCATGACGGCGAAGGTGACGAAGACCAGATACACATTTGCCGGGGCGCTCGTGGCTACGTTTGCGGGGCTGGCGGCAAGTGTGGTGTTGGCTGGGATGATGTGAGAAACGATGTCTTGCTGAAAACAGTTTTTTGAAGGAGGAATCCTGCAACCGGTACTAGTATAGCGTGCCGGAGGATCCTCCTTTTTTAGTTGTCTTTGTTCAATTTGAAAGTGCCTTTCTGACAGATTCATACACAATATCAAACGGTGCAGGCCCCACATCCAGTACGGCCTTATGAAATTCTTTCTGCGAGAAATCGTCGCCTTGTGTTCCCGCGATTTCTTTCTTCAGATTCAGAAATTCCAGATAACCAAGATAATATTTCAAATAGTTCGCCGGATCACCGACGATGAGTTCATAGAGATTCTGGATCGCTGCGAGGTCTGTGATCCCATAGTCTTTGAAAAACACAGCGGTATCGATCAGCGTCCACCCGTCGTAATGGATTCCGATGTCGGCAAGTGTATAGAGCCCAAGAAGAACAGAAGTATTCTTCTGGTACAGGCTGGCTTCCGGTTTGGAAATCGGTGCCATGTAGTAGGACATCATTTCTGCGTAGGTTGCCCAGCCTTCTACATAGCCGCCAAAATCGAGGAGACTGCGGATCGGATCGGCGTTCTGTGAAGAAAAATATACAGTCTGATACAGGTGACCGGGATAGCCCTCATGAGCCAGTGTGGTGTAGAGGGAAAGTCCGCCGGAAGTCTGCCCCTGATTGATGTAAATCACGTTTTCGGAAATATTATCGATTGCAGGAATCATGTAAAATGCAGGACTTAAGTAATCCTCCAGAGCGGTCGGGACATATTTGACAGAGGTCTCTACGTCCGGAATCTCTGGAAACGCACCGTTGATCTTCTGCCTCAGGTCATTTAACATCGAAGAAGGCGCCATGGAATCCAGAACCGACAGAAGCTGATCGGAATAAAGAACCTCTTCCATGGCAGTCAGGTCTTCTATGATCTGTTTTTGAGTCATTTTCTTCAGATCTTCGATGGAATCGGAGATGCCGGTTTTACTGCGGACCAGGATCTCATAATAGGTTTTCCCATCGGGTAAATAGCAAAGCCCTTTCTCATTCGTTACGTTTCCTTTTAATGCATTTAAAGAATCGGCAAGTTCCAGATATGCAGGGAAAATCACATTCTGAAGCGCTGCGTCGTTCTGTGAAATAAGGCTGCTCCGTTCCTCATCGGAAAGCTCCAGAGAATCCAGCCGTTCTTCAAATGTTTCGTACAGATAATTATCTTCTCCCATTTCTACAAAGGAAATGCATTGGCTCGTAACAGAATCCACCTGATAATCCGGCATAAACATGCCGACGTCGATACGGGCATTTTCAAATGCAATCAAAGAATCAAAATAGTCATCGGTATCTTCCAGAAGTTCCAGATATGTTTCGGCATCTTCGACACTGTAAAACTGAAATTCCGAGAGCAGGACAGGAAGCTGGGCGTGAATGCCGGTGATTGGCGATAGAGGATCCTGGTAAAGGAGATATTCCGCCATTTGTGAGGAAGTATCCAGATAAGAGTCCAGAATTTCGTATGTCAGCCGATTCTCCTCAGAAAGAGAGGCGGGATGAAACTGATGAAGCGATGCCTGGCAGTTCTCAATCGAAGCCAGAGCAGCATCCGGATCGCTGGGAAAGCTCCCGTATGTAACGGGGCAGTCCGAAATACCGTAATCGGCCGGGTTGCGAAGGGTGTAGTGAAGGCTGATCGTGTTGGAAGAAACTTCACGGCAAAAAAGATCGTGGGTGAATTTACGAAATGCTTTATCTTCATTGGTTGAAAAGCTGATCTGACTGCAGCCGTTCAGCATAGTAAGAATTATGAAAAAGGGAAGAATGAGAGAAATTCGTTTCTTCTGGGAGTGAAGAAGGTGATAGGACATAGAGACTCCATAAGATTTTTTATTAATATATGAAGAAATAGGGAAAAAAAGAAATAAAAGATATTGACGAAATGCGAAAAATGTGGATAATATTCATAGAAACGACAAGTGACAAGACAGATGACAAGTGATGAGATGACATGCCGGATGGCAATGGAAAATGGAGGGTTTATGAAAGAGTTTCTAAAGAAAAAGAACATTATTTTCTCTGCAAAGAGATATGGGATCGATGCACTCAGTGCAATGGCCCAGGGGCTGTTTGCGTCTCTTCTGATCGGTACGATCATCAGTACGATTGGAGAACAGACCGGAATTGAGATCCTTGTGACGGTGGGAGCTTATGCAAAGGGAGCAACCGGTGTTGCGATGGCGGTATCCATCGGATATGCGCTGCAGTGTCCTCCGCTGGTATTATTTTCACTGGCGGCGGTAGGTATGGCGGCAAACGAGTTGGGAGGAGCAGGCGGACCGCTTGCGGTTCTGGTCGTGACGATTTTCGCTGCTGAATTTGGAAAACTGGTTTCCAAAGAAACCAAAATTGATATTATTGTAACACCGATGGTGACGATCGGAGTCGGCGTTCTGCTCAGCCTCGGATGTGCGCCTGCAATCGGCAAGGCGGCGAGCACCGTAGGAACTGCAATCATGTGGGCGACAGAACTGCAGCCATTCTTTATGGGAATTCTGGTATCTGTGATCGTAGGAATTGCACTGACACTTCCGATCAGCAGTGCGGCAATCTGTGCGGCTCTTTCTCTGACAGGGCTTGCCGGAGGGGCGGCAGTGGCCGGATGCTGTGCCCAGATGGTGGGATTTGCTGTGATGAGTTTCAAGGAAAATAAATGGGGCGGACTCTTTGCCCAGGGAATCGGAACTTCCATGCTTCAGATGGGAAATATCGTTAAGAATCCGAAGATCTGGCTCCCGCCAATTCTGGCTTCAGCAATCACAGGCCCGATTGCCACCTGTATCTTCAGCCTTCAGATGAACGGAGCAGCAGTTGCGTCCGGAATGGGAACTTGCGGCCTTGTGGGACAGATCGGTGTGTATACCGGATGGGTGAGTGATATCGCAAACGGAGCGAAAGCCGCGATCACAGCAATGGACTGGATCGGCCTGCTCCTGATCTGCTTTATCCTGCCGGGACTTCTGTCATGGCTGATCGCGATTCCGATGCGCAAGAAAGGCTGGATCGGAGAAAACGATCTGAAACTGGATCTGTAAAAGAAGATTTAGACGAATACATATAAGAAAAACGAGTAACCAAACCGGATCGAAGAGGTTACTCGTTTTTTTACTTGTTATGAATTGCTGTGGCTTTTGACAAAATCAAGAAAACGGAGCGTTGCCGGGGCTGCGGCTGCATTTTCAGAATAAGCGACACCCAGAACACGCGTATAGTGGCTGGAAAAAGAGCGGACACAGACGTCAAAAGGCGCATTGGTCAGCAAAAGACGCGGAAGTACGGTAATACCGAAACCTGCTTCCACCATTTTCAAAGTGGCAAAATCCTCGTTCAGCCGGTAGCGGATCTTAGGGGTAATGTTGTTCATGGCGAAAATATTTCCCATCTCGTAATCCAGACCATCAGAGGAAAGAATAAAGTTCTCATTATCGATATCGGCAAGAGATACTTCGGCCTGAAATGCAAGCGGGTGGCCGGCGGGGGTGACCAGCATCAGCTCATCCGTTCCCACCGGAATAAAGGAAGCTTCCGGGACAGAATAGCGGGAGACGAAGATACAGTCCAGTTCGCCGCTGTGGAGACGTTCTTTCAATCCGCTGAAACCATCGACCGTAAGTTCAAAGTTGATATTCGGATAGACGGAAGAGAATTCCTTTAGAATATCCGGGAGCCAGTGATAGGCGATGCTCTGGATCGTACCGATCCGGATATAGCCGGTATCCAGTCCGTTCAGTCTCGCCGCAAGCCGGTTGATCTGCTGCTCTTCCCGGCAGATGATCCGTAGTGATTCAATGATCTCCTCGGTGCCAAGCAGAAGATCCATGCCGGATTTGGAACGCTTGAACAAGGGAAAACCAAGCTCTTTCTCATAACTTCGGATCGCCTGGCTGATGGCAGACTGCGTATAATTCAGTTTTTCGGCCGTTTTAGAAATACTGTGTGTCTCGCAGACATCCAGAATGATTTCATATTTATTCATGCGAACTCCTTCTATTAAAAAAAGTGATACTACCTATTAAAATAATTTGCTTTTCGAATTGCTTTTTATCTTTTATTATAAACATGGATGAATGTTTTTTGTCAAGAGGGGGACGGGTACATAGTCACCCAGTCACTGCCTCAAATGCATACTAAATAGGAGGAGAAATTTATGGGAACAGAATTCTGGAATGGAGCAGAAGCGGCACATAGACGAGTGATGATGAAAGCGGCCGGATATTCAGATAGTGATATCCGCAAGAAACCGCATATTGGTGTACCGAATTCATATATGGAGGGATCACCGGGATCCGCACATCTGCGCCAGATCGCAGCTGCGGTAAAAGAAGGAATCTGGGCAGCAGGAGGTGTTCCGGTAGAATTTGGAATTCCGGCAACTTGTGGAAACATCGCAAATGGAGCGGAAGAATTGAAATATGAGCAGGTGGGACGTGACATCGTGGCTATGTCGGTAGAATTTGTCAGCCGTGTCCACAATTTTGACGGGCTGGTTATGGTTGCATCCTGTGATAATATTATTGCCGGCTGCTATCTGGCGGCAATGCGCCTGGATATCCCTGCCATGGTGGTGACAGGGGGATCTATGCAGCCGGGACAGTATTGCGGCAAAACAGTTGTAGAAGCGGATCTGGATGCAGCACGTTTCTCAGGCGCCGATGAGAGTGAACTGATGGAAATGGAAGACAATGTCTGCCCGTCATTTGGTGCATGTCCGTCCATGGGAACAGCGAATACGATGCAGATGCTGGGGGAAGTATTGAATTTGGTACTTCCGGGAACGTCAACGATCCCTGCAACCGATAATGCAAAACTTCGCAAAGCCCGTGAAGCAGGAAAATATGCGGTTCTGATGGCAAAAGCAGGAAGAAAACCTTCCGATCTGATCACGAAGGAAGTTCTGGAAAATGCAATCATGTTTGACATGGCGGTAGCCGGATCAACCAATGCGGTACTGCATCTGCTGTCTTATGCATACGAACTGGGAATCAAATTGACACTGGAAGACTTTGAACATTATGCCAAGGAAATCCCGTGCATCAATGCAGTCGTACCGAGCGGCCCGTATACGGTAGTAGATTTTCACTATGCCGGAGGCGTACCGAATGTCATGAAAATGCTGGAGAGCAAACTGCATACAGACGCACCGAGCATGTACGGATGTCCATGGAGCGAAGTGCTGTCCAAAGTAACCGCACAGGAAAATAAAGTAATCCATTCTCTGGACCGTCCGCTGTTCCATGAACCGGGACTTAAGATCCTTCGCGGAAATCTTTCCCCGAACGGAGCAATCGTACGTCCGACAGCGGTTTATGACGAAGTGAAGTACATGAAAGGCAAAGCAAAAGTATTTGAAAATGACCGTTCCGCATTTGAAGCAATTCAGGGTGGACAGATCGTGCCTGGCGATATCATTGTAATCCGCTATGAAGGATGCAAAGGCGCACCGGGAATGAAAGAACTGATGCTGAGTATTGATGCTCTGATCGGACTTGGATTACATAAGAGTGTAGGACTGATTACCGATGCCAGATTCTCCGGATTTAACTTCGGTGCTATTATCGGGCACGTTTCACCGGAAGCATATGACGGAGGTACGATCGCACTGGTGGAAAATGGAGATGAGATTGTGATCGATATTCCGAACGGTGAAGTATCGCTTCTGGTATCCGATGAGGAACTGGCAAAAAGACGTGAAAACTGGGTATGCCCGCCGCTTAAGGAAGAGAAGGGATGCCTGAACATTTACGCAAAGATGTGCCGCCCGGCAGAAGAAGGCGGAGCGATGCAGCCGTGGGGACTGGACGCAAAATTCAAATAATAAGATTTTAGGAGAGTGAAAAGATGCTGTTATTATCAAGAGAAGATATTAAAAAAGTATTTACTATGAGGGATGCAATCGAGGCGGATAAGGAGGCGTTCCGTCTGGTTGTTGAGGGAAAATGCGATTCCCCGCTCAGAACAAATATCCAGGCGCCGAAATATGACGGATGTTTTTTGTTTATGCCGGCCTATGTAGAAGAAATGGATACCGCTGCGGTGAAGATCGTCAACATTTTTCCGCACAATATTGACCAGGGAAAGCCGTCCTCTCCGGCACAGGTTCTTCTGATTGACGGAAAGACCGGAATCGTTACGGCTGTGCTTGACGGAACCTATGTGACCCAGATCCGTACAGGTGCGGCTTCCGGCGCGGCATTCGACGTATTGGCGAAGAAAGACTGCCGGATCGGTGCACTGATCGGGACCGGAGGACAGGCAGCGACTCAGCTGGAAGCAATGCTGGAAGCAAGAAAACTGGAGAAAGTCCGGGTTTATGACCTGAATTATGAGCGTACTGCCGCATTTGCAGAAAGAATGCAGGAAGAACTGAAGGCATACGGAGCAAAGATTATTCCGGTTCATTCTTCCGATGAAGCAATCGATGACGCGGATCTTCTGATCACCGTGACACCATCTTCCAAACCGGTGTTTGACGGAACAAAGGTGAAAGCCGGAGCGACCATTAGCTGTGTCGGAGCATACCAGCACCACATGCAGGAGATGGATCCGGCAATCCTGCCGAGAGCATCCAAGATTTATTTCGATTCGAAAGAGGCGGTGCTGTCTGAATCCGGAGATATTCTGATTCCATTAGAAGAAGGAATCATCACCGAAGAAGACTTTACAGGAGATCTTGGAATGGTACTGAAAGGGGAACTCGTAGGCAGAGAAAATGATGAGGAAATCATTGTTTTCGAGACCGTAGGAGTTGCGGTTCAGGATCTGGTGGCTGCCAAGAAGATCTATGAAAAAGCGGTGGAAGCAAATGTAGGAACTGAGTGGAAATAGAATAGTAGCCCATATGTAACGCTTACGGAAGAACAATTTTACATAGATAAGACAGCGATACTTGAGAGGGGAATGGAAGAATTCCCTTCTATTTATATAGAAGGAGCAGCGGCGTCGGGGAAGACAACTGCTGTCAGACTTTTGCTGAGGAAAAATCCGGATATGAAAGCGTATATTCTGGAAATGAAAGAAGAAGCAGAAGCCATCAAAAAGCTGGATGAAATAGTAAAGAGCCGGGAAGAATGGAATAGACCAGGCTGGATCATTTTTGAAGATATGCATTCGGCGCTTAGCGAGGTTACGATAAAGAAGATAGCAGACTGCATTTGGAACCTTCCGGCAGGATGGCATGCGATTCTGATCGGGCGGGATCGGCCGCATGAGGGATTTCTGGATCTTATATGGAAAAGAAAGATGCAGATCATTTCACAGGAACATCTGCATTTTACAGAAAAAGACATTCGAAAGCTGACGGATTACTTCGAGAGTGATCTTGATCCCGGGGAAATCTATGAACAGACCGGGGGATGGGCCGGATGTGTGGATATGATGCTTCGATTATCGCAAGCGGATCCACCCGCTGCCAGAAGAAATGCCCGGGAGATAAAAGCATCGTATGAGATAACGGCGTATATTAAGAAATACATTTTGGACACGCTCTCAGCAGAAGAAAATGAAATCATGCGCCGGGCTGTGATTTGCCCATGAATAAATGGTAACTGTTCAGAGCCAACCTCGAAAACACTTCGTGTTTCCTCAGTGTGGCGTATCCGCCAAATAGATTTGTACAAAAAAGTGCTCATGAATGCAAGCATTCAACGCCCTTTTTTGACAAATCTGCTTGGCTCTGAACAGTTACAATAAATGAAACAATGTGCAGGGAGATTTGGCAGCTTCCGTGGGCGTCAGATAGTCTGCAAGATTTATGCCGCAAAGGGCTTTTGGAATATGACAAAGAGAAAGAACGATGGAAAATAGCCCCCATGTTTCGGGATATGCATTTTCCGGAGACGAATCCGATTTTCTGGAAACATCTTGCAAACTGGTATCATCAGAACGGAAATGTAGCAGAGGCGCTTTTTTGCCTGAAAAAGTCTCATGATGAGGAAGCCTATCGCGCGTGTATGCTTCAGAATTATGCAAAAATTCCATTTCTGGAAATCCCTTATTCAGAGGTCATGGGATGGAAAGGAACCGACCCCAGACTGTGCTATCTGAGAGGCGTTTATTGTTACACAAGACAAAAACCGGACGGCATAAATCTGGAAATACAGAATCTGAACATTTCTGAGAAAGATGCACACGAGAAAAGGGAAATTTACTTAAATCTGACCTTCCTGAAACCGGATCTTGATCTGGACTTCTGGCTTGGGCTGCTGGAGCAATATAGCCGGGAGAAAGAACATTTCCATTTATATAATATCCTGGGAAATTCCCATACATATCTTTGCGGAGTGCGGGACCTGTCCAGACTTTTTGCCTGTACAAAGCGTGAAGAGAACCGGAAGGCAAAGATATGGAAGGAGCATTTGGGGAAAGAAGAGTGGAAATGTTATCAACTGGCGCGAATCGACTATTATCTTGAGACGGAACGCAAAGACACCATTCCTATGGAAGACTGGGAATTGCTTTTCGCACAGAAAGATGCAGAGAATTCCAGAAGGAGCCCGTGGCAGCAGCGCCTGGCAAAGCTGTATCTTCTATATAAATTGCAGCGTCTGGCACCGAAAGAAGACCACAAAGAACAGATTTCCAGCCTGGAAAATTCTTTGATGAAGGAAGAAAATCAGGTTTGCCTAAAAAATACAGAAGCAGTCAGCAGTTTGTTTGCTCCCGTCAGAAATGAACAGGAACGCCTTACAAGATGGCTGCTCAAGTCCGATAAAAACATGGGAATCTCTGTAAAAGAAGATAATTACGATCAGCTGTTTTGCCAGGTAAAAGGATATTTGCACTTGAACCAGTATAAACGTTCCGAAAAAATACTTCGCCATTTAATTCCGTATCTCCAGTTTTACCGGCGCAATAAATATCTGGCGGAATTACTGTTCCAACAGGCTGTTATTTTCTGGGATGAAGGCCTGCACGGTCAGGCACTTCGTAAAACGATCGAATCCTTTATGGTTTCCGGTGAAGCCCGCTATGTCGGATTTTACACGGTGTATGAAAAAAAGGGCGAAGAAGTACTGGAGGAATACATTGACTGGCTGAGCAAAAACTCCCCGGGCGGCTGGCACAGGAAGAAAAAATACAATTACGGAAATGTACTTCGCATGCCCAAAGAAGACTACATGGAAGTTGTACTCCGGTGCGCCAGACGGGAAGCGAGAATCAGTCGTTCCGCTGAAGAAGCGACAGAAGAGCATTTGACGATGATGGAAACCATTATACTCCAAGATATTAACCGCAGCCTTACCAACGCGGAGATCTGCGAAGAACTGAACCTGAAGCTCCCGACGGTAAAGAGCCATATTTATAATTTGTATAAAAAACTGGGGGTTAATAGCAGAGTCCAGGCGATACTGAAGGGGAAAGAACAGGGGATATTGGATTAGAGGGGATTGAACCTGGTTAGCTTAAACTATAATAGGTTGGGAAAAACTATCGGAGATGTTTGGAAACATTTCCGGTAGTTTTGCATATTTAGAGGCTGTGCAAAGAGAAAACTCTGTGCTATACTAATCACACATCAAAATCTCAGACGGAGTCCGATCCGGACAAATAAAATCTATTCGTCTGAACAACCGTTATCCAAAGCGGTTCAAAATTCAAAGGCAGTTTCGCCGGATATTTCAACTTTGATGAACAAAAGAACAGAATACGGAGGTAGTAGTATGGGCCAGAGCAATGCTGCAGTGCGGCAGTGGATGGGGAATCCAAAACGATTTGCAGATTTATTTAACGCAACAGTATTTGATGGAGAGCAGGTGATCCGGGAAGGCATGTCGGCGGAGGATTGTCTGGATGGCGACTTAAGCAGTCAGATCCGGACGATTTGGGATGACAGTTATTATAGTTCCCTGACCGGAGATTATCCGGTGACTCTGCAGGTCAGCAATAGTGCCGGAGATGTGTGCCAAGTGGAAATCGAGATGACTGTTACGGAAGCAAATGACCGTGAGGAAAACGGAAAAGAGTATCCGCTTCTTTCGGATTATATTGTATACACGAAAGTAAATCAGATGATCGATCCGGAATCTTTGATTATAGGAATCGAGAAAAATGGGACAGAATATCTGTATGAAGAGGATGAAGAGTTCCTGGCCGGGACGAGGGAGGCCATTCGGATCGATTCGAAAGTGGACTATGCGAATCCAGGGGTATATACGGTAGAATACAGTTACACCGGTGAAAATGCATCGACAGCGGTCACGAAGCTATTTGTAGTTGTGGAGGAAGAGTAGAATGAGCAGAGAGGAAAGACAACGAGAAGAAATCGCGGAGGCTGTCGATACGGGAATCGACCTTTTTACTCTGGTGCAGGATATTCTTCACAATTGGTGGGCGATCATTCTGGGAGCGCTCGCGGGGGCGATGCTGTTCTATGTTGCGGCAAATATAAAGTATGTTCCCGAATACACTTCGACAGCAACCTTCGTGGTCGGTTCGAAAGAAAGCAATTATTCTTACAGTAATTTGAGCGCGACTTATAACATGGCGCAGGTTTTGGAGAAAACACTGAAAAGCAATGTGATGAAGAAAATCATCTGCGAAAATCTGGGGATAGAAGAGGTAGATGCGAAGATCCAGACAGACGTTATGGAAGGAACCAATCTGCTTACCCTGAGTGTGACGGCAGATAACGCAAGAGAATCCATTGATATTATCCGCACGATCATGGATCATTATACTGAAGTATCTATTTACACGGTTGGAAATGCAGTATTAAACGTTCTGGAGGAACCGAAGATGCCGTACGCATCCGCGAATCCATTGGATGCGCGTGCCCAGGCAAAGAAAGGGTTTCTTGCAGGTGCGGCGATCTGTACGCTGCTATTCGGGCTGTTGTCGGTGATGCACAATACGGTAAAGCAGGAAAATGAGATTGAGAAAAAGCTGGATGCAAGAAGTCTTGGATCGATCAGTTTCGAGTATAAATATAAGACTGTAAGAGATGTGTTAAGCCGAAAAAAAGCGGCGGTTCTGATTGATAACCCGCTTTCTGGATTTGCCTTTGTAGAAAGCTATAAAAAGGCGACGGCGAAGGTAGAATATCAGATGGCGAAAGAGGGGAGAAAAGCCCTGGTCGTGACCAGTGTGTCTGAGAATGAAGGAAAATCTACGGTGGCGGCGAATCTTGCCATCAGTCTCGCGGACCAGGGGAAGAAAGTGATCCTGATAGACGGCGATATTCGCAGACCTTCCCAGTTTCTTATTTTCAATCAGAAGGAAACAGAACAGAAAGAGCTTGGTGAGTTCTTAAAAGGTTCCGGTCATTTGTCGGATATTCTGATAACGGGAGAAAGACCACGTTTGTTTTTCCTGGGCGGAAGAAATTGCTACTCTTCTTCCACAGAACTGCTTTATTCAGAGCGCTTGCCCATCCTGCTGGAAGCATGCCGCAAGAGTGCGGATTATGTGATCATTGACACTCCGCCGGCAGGACTTCTGGGAGATGCACAGGTGTGGGCGCAGCATGCGGATGCCGTGCTCATGGTGGTGAGGCAGAATTATATGCTGGCTGAAGATGTAAATGATATTCTGGATGAATTCCGTGACGGTCACGCGAAAATTCTGGGAGTTGTTCTAAACGGTGTGAAATCCTTTGCCGGTGCGGCAGATCAGACAATCGGGCGCTATTATGGGAAATATGGTGAGTATGGATATTACGGACACTATAATCATAGAAGGAAATAAGGTACATGGAAGAGTATAAAGAAGTATTTGAAAATGAATCAAGAAGAGAGTTGGAAAAAATTGATATTACTTCGCTTTTTGTGGATTTTTGTCAGGGACTGCGCAAACTATGGTGGCTGATTCTTATATTGACCGCTGTATTTGCAATAAGAGGGTATTTCTCAACAAGTACCGGTTATGTCTCGCAATATGTGGCAGAGGCAACGGTATCGGTCACCTCTTCTACAGGCAGCTCGGCAGAAGATATGGCACAGATTTTCCCATATATTCTAAGCAGTGGAGTTCTCGCGGATGTTGTGGCGGAGGATATGGGGCTTACGCAGATCCCCGGAACAGTCAGCGCGGTGGCGGATGAGGGGACGAATCTATTGACCATTTCCGTGACGTCGAGTGATCCGCAGGTGGCATATAACACCCTTCAGTCTGTCCTAAAGAACTATCCGGAGGTAGCAGAATTTGTCGTAGGAAAGACGAAACTGACCGTATTGGACGAAACGGGAATCCCGTCTGACACAAGAAGAGAAGAAGTAATCCGCGGCTCGTATAAGCGAGGGGCACTTAAGGGTGCCGGCTTCGGATTTGCGATACTGGCGTTTTATGTTCTTACAAGAAGGACTGTGAAATCAAAGAAAGAATTGAAAAATCAAATCAATCTGATGGATTGCGGAAGTATTCCGTATATTCAGGTTAAGAAGAGAAAAAAGAAGACTTTCAATAATTCTCTTTGTCTGTTAAATGAAAGAATTTCGCAGGGATATGTGGAAGCAATCCGTAAGCTTCGGATCAAGGTCATGAAAGATATGGAGGAGAATCAATTCAAATCAATCATGATTACCAGTTCCATACCGGGGGAAGGCAAAACAACACTTGCAGTCAATCTGGCAATCTCCATTGCAAATCAGGGAAAGAAAGTTATCCTGATTGATTGTGATATGAGAAATCCATCCGTCGCCGGAGTGATGAATGAACAGGAAACGCATCCGGGGCTGGGCGCTGTTTTGAAAAAAGAAACCGCTCTGAATGACGCATTGACCCGTGTAGAAACAGGTAAGGGAAGTCTTGAAATTCTGTACGGTGGGAATAATGATGAAAAGAACACAAAGCTGCTGGGAACAAAACGAATGGAAGCACTGATTCATACGTTGAAAAAACAGGCGGATCTTATTATACTGGATACAGCACCATCCGGTATTCTGGCCGATGCGGCGGTTCTTGCAAGGTATGTGGATGCGGCGCTCTATGTGATCCGATATGATCATACCAAGATGCAGCAGATCCGGGAAGGAATCCAGTCACTTGCAATGAGCGGTATTCACCTGATCGGTTACACCTTTAACGGGGACAACCAAAGCCGCGGTCGTGGTTACGGATATGGCTACGGTTATGGCTACGGCTACAAACGCTATAGTGGTTACAGTCGGTATGGCGTGAAAAAAGAATCGGACTCATACAGGCATTATGGAAATGCCCCGAAGGGTACACAGCATCAATACGGGCGAATCATAAAAGAGTAGGAGGAGACAGATGAGATTTTTCAAGAGAAACAGAACAAGAAAAATTCTTGGAATATTGTTAGTGGCGGCTATATTGCTGAATGTTGGCATCTATGGATCGATCGCATGGAAATACTATCAGGATGTTGTCTCGATCGTACCGGAAGATCAGGTGGACCCAACCGCAAAAAGTGTAAAAATAGCACAGGAAGATCCCAAGGATGAAGATGTTTTCAATGTACTTTTAGTTGGTACGGATTCCCGCGATCCGAATTCCGATATGGGACGTTCTGACAGTATGATGCTTGTATCGTTCAATAAGAGTAAGAATAAATCAACGGTCGTGTCTTTTCTGAGGGACTCATTAGTAGATATTGACGGATACGGAAAAAGCAGACTGGGCCACACTTATGCATATGGAGGAATCGGACTGACGATCAATACGATCAATAAGACCTATGACCTGGATATCCAGAATTATATAACCATTGATTTTGAAAATCTGGTCAGTATTATTGATGAAATCGGCGGGGTAAAAGTTTTTATTACGGAAGAAGAGGCAGAATACTACCGTCAGAACGGAATGCCGGATATACAGAGCGGCGATATGACATTAACCGGATCGCAGGCTTTGGCCCATGCACGCAATCGTACACTTGGAAGCGATTTTGAACGGACCAGACGACAGAGAAGCGTTATGTACGGAATCTACCGCCAGATTATGGCGGAGAAAGATGCTTCCGCCATCCTGCCTCTGATCAATTACTGCATGAATCATGTGAAAACAAACATGAGCGTGACGGAGATTTATGATTTGGCAAAACAAGTATTGGAGATCGACAACCTGAGGATGCAGCAGGCAAGTATGCCGACCGAAGGGGCATACCAGCCGGTTACTTATGAAGGAATGGACGTGCTGGAAATCGATATTGAAGCAAATAAAAAATATTTGAATGAATTGTTGTACTAAGTGGGAGAGCAGTCCGCAGTATAAAAAATAGAAAACCGCATCATTTCTGGTAAGGTATCAAGTAAGGCATTATTGGAAATGATGCGGTTTTTTCGCATAGTAGCCTGAAGTGACTTCCGATTACTGTTCATACAGCAGCCGGCATTTCTTCCGGTTACGTGCCAGGGACGCACATGTCCCTTGTTGACAGAGAAGAAAAAAAAGGTGTATCATGATTTCGTGTACAAATTACAGGGGAACAAACGGAAGAAAAAATATAAGGAGGCAGAGCAATGGGACAGCATTCTATGCAGAATATGGAGGATCAGTACAATCCGCTAGGATTTGAAAAAGAGTCAAAACTTTTGGTGAATTTTGCAATTCCGTGCATTATATCCATGCTGGTTACAGCGTTATATAATATTGTGGATCAGATTTTTATTGGTCAGGGTGTAGGGATGCTTGGCAATGCGGCGACGAATATTGCATTTCCTCTGTCGACGACATGCACAGCGATTTCCCTTTTGATCGGAATCGGAGGTGCAACGAACTTTTCTTTGAAACTGGGGGAAGGGCAGGAAAAGGAATCCGCCGGATATGCCGGGAATGCTATTGTTCTGATGGGTATCTTCGGAATCTGTCTGCTTGCGGTTGTCTTACTGTTTCTGACTCCGATGCTGAAGTTTTTCGGTGCGACCAGCGATGTACTGCCGTATGCGGAGGAGTACACCAGGATTGTGGCAATTGGATTTCCGTTTCTGATTGCAAACACCGGTATGAGTAAACTGATTCTGGCGGATGGCAGTCCGAATTATTCGATGATGTCTATGCTTGCCGGGGCAATTGTGAATACGATTCTGGACCCGATTTTTATCTTTGCATTCCACATGGGAATGTCTGGTGCTGCGCTTGCGACTATTATCGGACAAATCCTGTCATTTGCGATCAGCCTCCGTTATATGTTTCGGTTTAAGAATATTCGTCTGGAGAAGGGCTGTTTCCGGATGAAGAAAATCCGCTGTCTGAATATTTTCAAGCTGGGAATGAGTGCATGCTTCAATCAGATAGCTATGGCAGTTGTGCAGATCGTGATGAACAACACGCTTGCGTATTATGGGGCATGTTCCGTTTATGGAAGTGATATTCCGCTTGCATGTGCGGGAATCATATCGAAGGTAAATATGATCTTTATGTCGTTTATCATCGGAATCTCCCAGGGGGTACAGCCGATCATCGGTTACAATTACGGGGCGAAGAAATACAATCGTGTACGGAAGACTTATCTTCTTGCAGTGGGAACGGCAACGGTGCTTTCGGGTATTGCATTTTTCTGCTTCCAGGTGTTCCCGAGACAGATCATTTCTGTATTTGGGAAGGGAAGTGAGCTATATTTCCAGTTTTCAGAACGGTATTTTCGTATTTTTATGTTCCTGACGCTGATCAATGGAATCCAGCCGGTTACGTCCAATTTCTTTAATTCCATCGGGAAATCAAAATTGGGTGTGTTTATGTCGCTGACAAGACAGATTCTGTTTTTGCTCCCGCTCATTATCATTTTCCCTATATTCATGGGAATCGACGGAGTCATGTATGCGGGACCGATTGCCGATGCGGCGGCTGCGATTGTGTGCGGTTTCTTTACACTGAGAGAACTGAAGGAATTGAAACTTCTGGAGCTTAAGAGGAAAGAGGAATAAGTATACGATGGAAGATTCATATGTATTACAACTTTTAGAACCGAAGTTCAAGGAATTTCACCTTTGTTTCTGTGGTTTTGCACAGTGTGAACCCCTGCACAGTTATGGTCCTGCAAGTCGTCCGAATTATATTATTCACTATATTATGGATGGCAAAGGTATTTACCAGGTGGGAGAAAAGAAATACAAATTGTCAAAGGGACAGGGATTTCTCATCGAGCCGGAGGAACTGACCTTCTATCAGGCCGATCAGGAAGAACCCTGGAGCTATCTCTGGGTTGGAGTAGGTGGAACCGGTGCAAAAAAATTTATACAGGACATTGGATTGAACAGTCAACAGCGAATTTTCCGGTGCGCGGACGGGGAGAAGCTGAATGAAATTGTGATGGATATGATGAAGCATACCAGATCAACAGTTTCAGATCTGTATTATCTGCAGGGAAAGTTATACGAGTTGTTCTCGGTTCTGGCATCCGATGTGGTGATAGAGGAATTAATGGAAGAGAATAAAGAGAATCGTTATATTCAAGAAGCGGTGACTTATATCCGGAATCATTACGCGGCAGGACTTACGGTAGAAGAACTGGCAGGCTATCTGGGAGTAAATCGAAGTTATCTTTATACGTTATTCAAAAATAAGCTGCAGCTGTCGCCCAAGGAGTTCCTGACAAAATTCCGGATATCCAGAGCGAGAGAACAGTTGATTCTTACGGAAGAATCGGTGGAAAATATCGCTGTTGCCTGTGGATATCACAGCACGCTGGTTTTTACAAAGAATTTTAAGCAGGAGACCGGGATGACTCCGACAGAATTTCGTAAGACGAGCCGGCAGGCAGCGAAAGATCGTCTGCTCATGAATCAGAAGAGCCCGGGAACCGGAAAAAACTAACATTTGATATGTTTTTGCTGACAAAAAGAACTAACGCAAGCCTTTGAGGAGCGATATACTTGTTATCAGAAATTCAAAGGAGGAACGAAGATGGCAGCAATTATTTATCATGAAAAAAGCAGAATCTTTCACTTATATAATCAGCAGATCAGTTATCTGATGTGTGTGTTGGAAAATGGCCATTTAGGACAGCTTTACTATGGGAAACGGATTCGTGACAAAGAGGATTTCTCTTATTTGATTGAAAAAGCACCCAGACCAATGGCTTCTTATATTTATGAGGGGGATCGGACCTTTTCACTGGAGCATTTGAAACAGGAGTATCCGGTGTACGGAACGACCGACTATCGCCATCCGGCGGTGGAGATTTTGCAGGAAAACGGAAGCCGTCTTTCAGATTTCCGGTATGCCGGGCATACGATCAATGGCGGAAAACCGCGCCTCGAAGGGCTTCCGGCAACGTATACGGAATCAGATGATGAGGCACAGACTCTGACGGTTATTTTGAAAGATGAATTGACCGGAGTAAAGTTAGAACTTCTTTACACGATATTCGTAAAGGACGGAGTGATCGCAAGGAGTGCACGGTTTGTAAATGAAGGAGAAGCTCCGGTTCACCTTCTCACGGCCATGAGCCTGAGTCTGGATCTGCCGGATAAGGATTATGTATGGCTGCAGCTCTCCGGAGCATGGGCGAGAGAAAGATATGTTAAGACGCGCGTGCTGGAACAGGGAATTCAGGCTGTGGACAGCAGACGTGGCAATTCATCTCATGAGCATAATCCGTTTCTTGTGCTGAAGCGCCCGCATACGACGGAGCATCAGGGGGAAGCTATCGGCTTCAGTCTGGTATACAGCGGCAATTTCCGGATGCAGGCGGAAGTGGACACGCATGATGTGACAAGAGTCACGGCGGGGATCAATCCGGCAGGGTTTGACTGGAAACTGGATATAGGGGAACATTTCCAGACACCGGAGGCGGTTATGGTTTATTCGAATGAAGGGCTGAATGGCATGAGTCAGGCATTTCACAGGCTGTACCGCTCCCGACTTGCCAGAGGATACTGGAGAGACCGGGTAAGACCGATTTTAAATAATAACTGGGAAGCGACGTATTTTGATTTTACCGAGGATAGGCTGGTGGAGATCGCTTCTAAAGCGAAAGAGTGCGGTGTGGAACTATTTGTACTCGACGACGGCTGGTTTGGAGAAAGAAGCAGTGACCGCGCAGGCCTTGGAGACTGGTACGCGAATAAGAAACGTCTTCCGAGAGGAATCAAAGGATTGGCAGAGCGGATTGAAGCGTTGGGTATGAAGTTTGGACTTTGGTTTGAACCTGAGATGGTGAACAAGGATTCCGATCTGTATCGCTTACATCCGGACTGGATTCTTCAGACGCCGGGACGCAGTGTTTCCCACGGAAGATATCAGTATGTGCTGGATTTTTCACGAAAAGAAGTAGTGGACTGCATTTACGAAATGATGGCGAAGCTGCTTGCGGAAGCGCGCATCTCTTATATCAAATGGGATATGAACCGCAGCATTACGGAGTGTTATTCGGCAGCACTTCCGGCGGACCGCCAGGGAGAAGTGTTCCATCGGTACATTCTGGGAGTGTATGACTTGTATGAGAGACTTACGAGTAACTTTCCTGAAGTTCTGTTTGAGTCCTGTGCAAGCGGAGGAGGACGATTCGACCCGGGAATCCTGTATTATGCCCCGCAGGGATGGGCAAGCGATGACTCAGACGCCGTGGAACGACTGAAAATTCAGTACGGCACATCCATGTGCTACCCGATCAGCAGTATCGGCGCCCATGTTTCTGTGACTCCGAATCATCAGGTATTCCGAAATACGCCACTTCATACACGGGCAAATGTAGCATACTTTGGAACATTTGGCTACGAACTGGATCTGAACAAATTGACAGATGAAGAAATCGAGCAGGTGAAGTCGCAGATAAGTTTTATGAAGGAATACAGAGAAATCATACAGTTCGGTACCTTCTATCGCCTGAAGAGTCCGTTTGAGAACAATGAGACGATCTGGCAGGTGGTAAGCGAGGATAAGAAAACATCTCTGGTGGGATGGTATCGTGTACTTAATGGAGTCAATATGCCATATACCCGGATACAGCTCCGGGGACTGCTGGAAGATACTTTGTATGAAAATGTGGAAAACGGTACGGATAATTATGGAGATGAGCTGATGAATCTGGGCCTTCTCACTTCCGATGTGACGGCAGGAGAAACTCTGTCCGGTAAAACGCCATGTACAGACTTTGATTCCAGAATCTATGTGTTAAAGGCAAAGGAATAATAGAAATGAAGAAAGAAGAAAAAAAAGAAAAGGCAAAGGGCGTAACTGGAATGAGGGCTGCGTTCATGCTGCTGGGAATTCTTTTGATCGGAATATGTGTGACCTGCTATCGCCTGAGTGAATTTGGAGTAGATCCGTTTAGTGGGATGAATCTTGGGATCAGCGGTTTTATCGGATGGTCCTTCGGAAACTGGCAGCTTGTGGCAAATATATTAATTTTGGTTGTAGTATTTTTTACTGTACGCCATTTGATCGGACCGGGAACGGTTATTAATATGGTAGGCGTAGGCTATACGGCAGACTTTTTGTGCTGGGTAGTGCTGGATGTACTGAAAGTGGAAATGACACTTCCGCTTCGGATACTGGCCTTGTGTCTGGGGACGCTGTTTGCCTCACTCGGTGTGGCGCTTTATATGATCGCCGATATGGGACTCGCTCCGTATGACAGTGTGGCGCTGATTATTGAGAAGCTGACCAAAGGGAAAGTGCCTTTTCAATTTGCCAGAGTGGCTTCCGATATTACAGTTATTGTGATCGGAGTCGCATTTTGCCTGGCGGCAGGTAATAATGTGTGGCTGATCGTGGGGATTGGAACGATTGCAAATGCATTGCTGAACGGGCCGTTGATCCAGTTCTTCAGGAAGCGGATTGAGAAGGTTGTGGATTTATAGTAAATTCCGGTGTCAAGCAGAAAGGGGCTGTCATACGACAGCCCCTTTGGATCGCAAACCTTAATCATCCGCCTATTTCATTTGCGGCTGAGTCAGGATGGATTTCACATGTTCAACCTCTTCCTGAGTCGCTTTTGCTGCCGGGACGTAATAACTCTTCTCCCGGGCAACCTGATAAAGCTTTTCCTGAGACATTTCACTTTGATTTCGCATCTGCTTCAGACACTGTTTTAATTCTTTGTTTTCTGTCTGGGTAATATATTCCGCAAACATTTTCAATTCTCCATTGATTCCTACCAAAGTATCGGTAACCATCGTCTTTTCATCCATTTTCCTGCGCCTCCTATAAAAATTTCATCAATTCCTGTTTGTTTTTCATGGCAGAATCCGCTGCATCCTGAAAAATCTTTTTCACTTCAGGATCCTGTGACTGGGATGCATAATCCGTCATTTTGCAGTGGCAGGTTTCAAAACCGCCAATCAGGTGACGCAGATTTTGTAAATCCAGAATCGAAATATCAGACATAGTAACTTCCTCCTTTTGTACAACATTTCGTGTTACGGATTTAGTATGGCTTGGAAAGATCCTTTTTATTCTGGCTGGGGAATGATATACATTTGTCTTTCTTTGGGATAGGTATTTCCAAAGATATAGTCCGTTATATCTTCAAATGTAAGGTCCGTGTCATTTGTATATACCAGATAAGTGTTGTCGGCGGCTGCGTTTGGATGGCGTCCTGTAAACAGCATTTTATATTTATAAACGCGTCCGTCAGGCGCAAGAAATCCATCGAATCCGGAGGTGGAAGATCCTGCACCCGGTTCGTCAGATTGATGTATCGTCTGTAAATATTCGGTTAAGAATATTTGCAGATCCGCATCCGATGAGGAAAAACTCTTGATATCTTCTATTTGAAGAATCTGTTCCAGATTTGCGGCAGTACATCTAAACCGTCTCGTTTCGATTTCATCCGGAGCAGGGTATGTCCATTCAACATACTCGGCATTATCGGTTAATGTCAGAAAAAGTGCGGCCTTTTTAAGCATATCTTTATAAGCGGTATACTCATTGCGGGGAGTTTCTGAAAAATTTATTGTAATGCCATAGTCTGTTGCCTTAGTATTCAGTTCTAAAGTATATTCTCCAAAAGAAGCGATATTTATAAGCTGCAAAATAGTTTCATCAGCCGTGACATCCCCTAAATAGGGATTTTTTGCCTGATATAATTCTTTCGCACGTTCAGAAACAGAATATGCGTCCAGAAGCTCATCACTTGATTTTCGGGAAAAAACAAGGTAGTACAGGATATCTCCGCTGTTTTTCGAAAGGAGTTCTGCTTTACTGGTCTTATCCATGTATTCGCTGCAGGGAAAAGCAGATACACCTTCACCGTCGTCAAAATGCCATGCTGACAGAACAATTTCCTCATCGGAAATAATATCAGTCCAAGCGGAGGTGTTCTCCAAATAATAATTTTCCGCCATTCCGGAGAAATGGATGGCATTGGAAATGCTGAAATCAGCCCGAGCATTTTCGAAATTTACGGAGAAAAGAGCATTCCACTGGGAAGCATCCGGGTAGTTGAAATCCCGCTTTACGGTGAAATTCCCTTTGCGCGGCAGCCCATTTTCTGTGAAGTCGGCATGTTGCAGGATCCGATATTCAGTCAGTTCTCCGTCAGTATAGCACTCCTGGTATAGAAGCATGCTTTTGATGTCAGAAGAAACACGGTATTCGTATTCAATTCCGTCAGACGAAACTGTAGCGGTGCCTGACTTATTGCGCATAGAGCTCTGATTCAGAACATTCCCACAGCCCAGCAGAGCAGTGAGAAGGCAAATTACAATACTGACGGCGATGACCGGTTTTCCCGGGGACTTAAAATACAGTATATTTTTGATACGGCTTTTAACAGAAGTCTCGCCGAATGCCAAAGCTCCTGCGGTGCGGTACTTTCTGCCTGCTGCAAATCCGAGAAGAGTACGGCTGTATGGTTCGCGGAAATCCTTTGTCGTGTTCAGAAGAACATGCTCATCACAGCTCATTTCCATATCACGGCACATGAAGTAATAGGCGCTCCATACCAGAGGATTGAACCAGTATACACCGAGAAGAAGGATGGCAATCACTTTCACCTGATGATCGTGGCGGCGGATATGGTATCGTTCATGTTGAAGGATACACGCGCGCTCCGTCTCACCAAGACGGAAAGGGAGATAAATCTTCGGATGAAAAAATCCCATAACAAAAGGTACGGAAATACCGTCACATTCATAGATATCATTTTCATATTTTACGGCAGTGGCAACCTTCTTCTTCAACTGTATTCCGGAAAATGCCTGATAAGCAAGGAATACAAGGATTCCTGAAATCCAGATTCCAGTCATGATATCGGAAACAGTAAAAACTTCCTGTACAGATGCTCCTGAGCTTTCGGAATCAGGCGAAGAAACAGAAGGCGATAAAGAACCGACAGCTGCTGTAGATCCGGCATTTGCATCGCCTGAAATGGCAGTCTGCCGGGGGGCATCGGATTGACTTGCTGCTTTTTCTGCAGAGGTCTGCCGGGCAGTCTCGGTCACATCAGAGGTATCAGATGGTGTGCTCCCTGAACTCGTGTTATCCGCCGTATTGGTGGCATCGTTAATCCTGGGAGATTGCAGATTGTTTGTGGTGTTCCAGATCATCTGATTCCCGGAGGAGACATGCCTGCTTAACAGATCCAGACTGAACAGACTATATCTGCTGGAAAACGAGAACGGGCAGATCAGGCGAAAGGCAACGATTCCCCATAGCATATAAGAGAATATTTTCGGTGATTTTCGAAGAAGCTGTCTTGCAAGCAGCACAAGAAGAATCACAATGCCTGCTGTGAAAGACATATTGCAGATTGTAAGGAATATTTCCCGGATCAGATTCATAATCATCCCTCCTTATGTTCGTCAATCATTCGTTTGATTTCCTCCGCTTCCTGTTCCGAAATCGTCTTGCCGCCCAGAAAGGCAGCAATAAATCCCGGCAGGGAACCTTCAAAGGTTCGTTCTACAAAATAATCGGACTCTACAGCCTGGCATTTTTCCTTCGGAACCAGCGAGGAAACAATGGTATCTTCATTTTGTAAAAAGCCTCTCTCCGCAAGCTTTTTGATGACTGTATAGGTGGTTGACTTCTTCCAGCCAAGCCGGTCATGACTGATCTTCACCAGATCACCGGAACGTACCGGCTCAGTCTCCCACACCAGAAGCATAAAACGATATTCACTGTCACATAATTTTAAATCCATATTAAAACCCCCTTCACAAAATGGTCTATACGAATAGACTACTCTTTTCTTTTAGTCTATAACAATAGACTTGATATGTCAATAGAGGAGAAGATTTTATGAGGAAAAACTTGTATCGTTTGTGAAAAAGCGGTACTATTTTGTTGGCAATCATGAAACTAAAATGAGGTAGTGCAAATGAAGATTAGAAAAGCAACGATAGAAGATTTGAAAGCAATCACAGCTGTAGAAGCAGAATGTTTCCCGGCTGCGGAAGCGGCCACGGAAAAAGATTTTGAAGGAAGACTTACGGTTTACCCGGATTATTTCTGGCTCCTTTTTGACGGGGATACACTGGTGGGATTTGTTAACGGCATGGTGACCGATGAACCGGATCTGGCTGATGAGATGTATGAAAATGCATCACTGCACAAGGAAGACGGAGAATGGCAGATGATTTTCGGAGTTAATACGATTCCGTCCTACCGAAGACAGGGATGCGCCGAAAAACTTCTCAGACAGGTCATTGCGGATGCCAGAGAACAGGGAAGAAAGGGCGTGGTGCTTACTTGCAAAGAAAGGCTGATTCATTATTATGCCAAGTTTGGATTTGTCAATGAAGGTGTGTCAGAATCTGTACATGGGAATGTGGTGTGGTATCAGATGCGGTTGGAGTTTTGATGGGGAAGTGATGATATGTTAAAGAACAATGGCTTTTCTTTTGATGCTTGTAAATATCAGTGGGAAATATAGTGGTATTCTTTTATTTATACTTTCATATAATAAATGTACACTTTGTACAATGTTGACATTGTGTACGGAAATTATTATAATGGAGGTACAGAAGGAGATGATGGATATGTTAATGGAACAGGCAACAACAGTAAGAAAAGAATGGAGTTCTGTCTGCGACAGCGTGATTCATGATAAACCGAAATTTATTAAGCGGACCAGGGATAAGATGTGGCTCTCAAATCTGGAAACGATGTCTGAAATTCTGGAAGCGTATCATTTTACTGCAGATAGATTTGTGGAAGAGGATGGCACAGTCACGTTATCCTTAAATGAAATTGATTTAATTGAGAATGGGTGCACGGAATTAGAGGCACGAGAATTGCTGGGAAAGTCTATCTTAGAGTATTCGGCAGAGTATTATAATGAATATGCGTTATATTCACGCAGTCCAAACAGAAAAGAGCATATTCCGTATATTTTTAAAGCACTTATTATGGATGATCCCAAGAAGATAGGGGAGAGTATTGAATGCCGAGATGGAAAGAGCTAAAGAGATTTTGCGAGCGCGATGGCTGGGAATTGTATAAAGATACGGATCATTATTTTTATCGGAAGATAGACGATGACGGAAGCATCAGAATGACGAAAGTATCTAAAGGTTCAGGAGAGATACATACAAGAATGTGGAAGGAAATATTGAAGAAACAATTAAAAGTGACACAAGAATATTTCAATGAACATATATAGTCAGAACAAGCTACAAATCCACTCGTAGTCTTGACAATTCGGCCATGAATATGATACGATTTTCAAAGACACAAAGAGAGAGTCGAACAAAATATGATAAAAGCAATGACGAAGAGAGTAAGCTTTTTGGACTTCTACAGAGAAATCCCGTATGCTGAGAGGGATGAGGAAAGATCAGCCGAACATGGCTTCCGAGCAGCGCACCGAACAGGAAGAAAGGTGATTCCATTTTCCCTGCAAGGCTGCGATGGGTTCCGCCCGTTACAGCGGATGAGTGCAGATGCACTTACAGAGACTCTGATCCGTGAGGGTGAGAGTGAAGTAGAAGTGGTAACACGGTAATAACCCGTCTTCTTATTTTTAGGAAGACGGGATTTTTTTATAAAGAGAGGGAATCAAAATGGCAGATAAACCAAAATATTACATTACAACTGCGATTGCCTACACATCAGGCAAACCGCATATTGGAAACACTTATGAAATCGTGCTTGCAGATGCGATCGCACGTTACAAGAGAAGTCAGGGATACGATGTATTCTTTCAGACCGGAACTGATGAGCATGGTCAGAAAATCGAGCTCAAAGCACAAGATGCCGGAGTCACACCGAAGGAATATGTGGATAACGTAGCCGGAGAGATCAAGCGGATCTGGGATTTGATGAATACTTCCTATGACAAATTTATCCGTACAACCGATGATTATCATGAGAAAGAAGTACAGAAGATCTTCAAGAAACTGTACGATCAGGGCGACATTTACAAAGGATATTACGAAGGAATGTACTGTACGCCGTGTGAATCTTTCTTTACAGAGTCACAGCTTGTAGACGGCAAATGCCCGGACTGCGGACGCCCTGTGCAGCCGGCAAAAGAAGAGGCATATTTCTTCAAGATGAGCAAATATGCGGATAGATTGATCGATTACATCAACACACATCCGGAGTTTATCCAGCCGGTATCCAGAAAGAATGAGATGATGAACAACTTCCTGCTTCCGGGACTTCAGGATCTTTGTGTATCCAGAACATCCTTCAAATGGGGCATTCCGGTAGACTTTGATCCGAAGCATGTCACTTATGTATGGCTGGATGCGCTGACAAACTACATCACCGGTATCGGTTATCATTGTGACGGTGAAAGCGAAGAATTATTCAACAAGAACTGGCCGGCAGACCTTCATCTGATCGGAAAGGATATCATCCGTTTCCATACCATTTACTGGCCGATATTCCTGATGGCTCTGGGACTTCCGCTTCCGAAGCAGGTATTCGGACATCCGTGGCTTCTGCAGGGCGACGGCAAGATGAGCAAATCCAAAGGAAATGTTCTGTATGCGGATGAACTGGTAGATTTCTTTGGAGTGGATGCGGTACGTTACTTTGTTCTGCATGAGATGCCGTTTGAAAATGACGGTGTAATTTCATGGGAACTGATGGTAGAACGTCTCAATTCTGACCTTGCAAATACACTTGGAAATCTGGTAAATCGTACCGTTTCCATGACAAATAAATACTTCGGCGGAACCGTAACGAATAAAGGTGTGACAGAAGAAGTGGATGCAGACCTGAAAGCAGTGACCGAAAATACACCGGTTCTGGTAGAAAAGAAGATGGATGAACTGCGTGTGGCAGATGCCATGACGGAGATTTTCAATCTCTTCAAACGCTGCAACAAATACATTGACGAAACCATGCCGTGGGCACTGGCAAAAGATGAAGCGAAGAAAGACCGTCTGGAAACCGTACTCTGGAATCTGATCCAGAGCATTTCCGCAGGCGCACGCCTTCTCGAATCCTTCATGCCGGAAACTTCTGAGAAGATCCTGGCTCAGCTCGGCGACGGACATGTAGTAGAGAAACCGGAAATTCTCTTCCAGAGACTGGACATCAATGAAGTCCTTGCCAAAGTAGAAGAACTTCATCCGCCGGTTGAAGAAGAGAAAGAAGAAGACGAAAATGTGATCGACATCGAAGCAAAACCGGAGATCACATTTGAAGATTTCGGAAAAATGCAGTTTCAGGTTGGCGAGATCATCGCCTGCGAAGAAGTAAAGAAATCCAAAAAACTTCTCTGCTCTCAGGTGAAGATCGGAAGCCAGGTAAAACAGATCGTATCCGGAATCAAAGCACATTACACCGCCGAAGAAATGGTCGGAAAGAAAGTAATGGTACTTGTAAACTTAAAACCTGCAAAACTGGCAGGCGTTCTGTCTGAAGGAATGCTGCTCTGCGCAGAAGATGCAGACGGCAATCTTGCACTGATGACACCGGAAAAACCGATGCCGGCAGGAGCGGAAATCTGCTAGTGATTTTTGGGGGACAGGTTCCTTGACTCACTTGTGAGTGAGTCAAGGAACCTGTCCTCCCTAACTCGAAAATGAAGAAATAAATCTAAGTATTATCTTGAAACCAAGAGTACTATCATTGAGTTTGGAATATGGGGAATTCCCGTTTTTATGATTTACATTGAGGAGGCATATTCAAAAAAGACTATGTTTCTTGCACTTGTTATTGAAACAATCATTATGCTTTTAGGTTTGTTGGTTGTTTATGATAAATATTATAAAAGAGCTTTGATTTCCAAGTGGAATAAGTGGAGAGGAAAATAGAGCAGTGATGGGAGACTTTGTTAATCTCCTGATCACTGCTTCATTATTATTAATGTGGCTGTGTGACTGAAAACCCGTCCCCTAGTCACCTAGAAGAACCGCTTCTTATCCAATTTAAAAATAAATCCCAGCGCCGTATAACAGATCAGGATAACAATCACGCCGTATGCCAGTGAAAGTCCCATCTTATATTCCTGCATGGCGGTCACCATGGAAATCGAGATCGGTCGGTTAAATACGCCGTAGAGCAATGCGGACATGGTGTATTCTCCCAGTGTCCGAATCAGTACCAGTACGCCACCGGCCATAATTCCGGGGGCTATATTTGGCATGATCACACGGAAAAATGTATGAACCATGTTGGCACCCAGGCTTTTTGATGCTTCTTCGAGATTTTTGTTCAGCCCCATGATTGCCACTTCGTTGGAATTAAGGAGCAGCGGGATGGAGTTGATCGTATAGGCGATCGGAACGATGTAAAACCCGCCGATCAAGGCATTCCCAAAGGCAAAGATACTTTTCTGGCTGAATGCGTTGATCAGATTGATGGCTACAACGCTTGCCGGCATGGTCCACGGGAGCATGAGCAGGACTTTGAGGAAAGCGTGGAATTTGCTTTTGTATTTTACGATCATGTATGAGCTTGGCACGGTGATGACAAGAACGGCAATGACTGCTATGGCAGACATTTTCAAGCTGTTGATCAGTGGTTTCATTACTCGCGTTTTCTGGAAGATCATCAGGTAGTTTTCCAACGTAAATGTATGCGGGAAAATATCCTGCATGATGGAGCTTGTCGGGACGAAGGAAAGGTACACAATGGTGATGATCGGCAGCAGGATCAACAGGATCTGAATGAAAATGATGACCCGGCTAATAAATGCCAGCAAATTATGCTTTCCCTTAAGCGGTGCAATCGCTGTGCTTCGATCCGATGCATAGTTTCCATACCGTTTGCTGTAATACTGGATCGTCAGCATCACGATCATGCTGATGAGAAATAATATAACGACCTGAACAGAGGCCATTTCCATATGATTGTTGGCCTTGGATTTTACGATTTGCGTGCTCAGTACCTTGAAGCTTCCCCCGATCAGATTCGGAGCGGAGAAGGAGCTGATACCGGATGCAAATGTCACAATCACGGAAGAAAGTACAGCGGGGGTGATGACCGGCCAGATTACGTCTTTGAAGATCTGGAACCATGAGGCACCCATACTTCTCGCCGCCTCGATGCTGGAGTTGTCAACATATTTCATGGCTACGTAGACATTTAAGTAAAAGTAGACGTACTGTGTATACGTTACCACGAAAACGATGGCGCCAAATCCTTGGAACTGGAATGGAATCTGCTCCAGATGAAGGAGATACTGGATTCCTTTGGTCAGGATTCCACTCTCGCCGTAAAGCTGGATAAATGAGATTACGGTGATAACACCTGGAATCATCATCGGACTGAGCAGCAGAATATGGATGATTTTTTCCCATTTACCGGCGAGAAAGGTCATATACATTGCAAGCATGATTCCAATGGTACCGCATGTCAGTACAGATGCGGCGCCCAGAAGAACCGTATTTCCGATGACCTTCCGCTGGTTTGTATTCTGGAAAAATTCCCGGAACACGTCAATCCCATAACCGGAATCTGTTTCCAGTGCCTGCATGAAGGTGTGGAAAAACGGAACGATGATATAGCCGAGTATGAGGAATCCGAGAATCAGATACCATAGATAGCGGAAAATGCTTATTTTATCCTTTTTCATATCTTCTACACCCCGCCTATATTTGCAACTTTAACAAAACAACTGTCATTTACATGCCAGATTTTGGAAATATCTCCACGATTAATCTCGATAACGCGGTATGTGTTATCCGTTGTGGTAACCGTGTATTCATAATACATGCCGGAAAATTTGACTTCTTCCACGCGGGCAGGGATTCCGTTCTGCGGATCGTGGGAAATCGCCATATGTTCTGGTCTTACAAAGAGATATGGGGCGTCAGTGTGGCCGCAAATTCCAAAGTCTTCATAAAGATTCTGGGGGACTTTGTTGGATGTGCCGACAAAATTTGCCACAAATTCCTGGTTTGGATGATTGTAAATGTCTTCCGGTGCGCCCATCTGCAGGACTTTTCCGTCACGCATTACCGCAATCTGATCGGAGATGGAAAGCGCTTCCTGCTGATCATGGGTGATAAATAATGTGGTAATTCCGGTTTTTTTCTGGATGGCACGGATCTCTTCGCGCATTTTCACGCGGAGCGCTACATCCAGATTGGACATTGGCTCATCCAGAAGCAGCATCTGAGGTTCAATGACGAGAGCCCTTGCGATGGCAACCCGCTGCTGCTGACCGCCGGACAATTCATTAATACGCCGGCCTTCCAGTTCTTTCAGACCCGCAAGATCCATGTAGTAGTCGCATTTCTCTTTAATTTGGGCTTTGGACTGTCTCCGGATTTTCAGACCGTAGGATATATTTTCGCGAACGGTCATGTTTGGGAATAGTGCATAATTCTGGAAGACGATTCCCATGTTGCGTTTTTCCGGTGCCCATTCTGTGATGTCGGTATCTCCGATCAGTACCTGCCCTTCGGTTGGGCGGATAAAACCTGCCAGTATACGCAGAAGAGTGGTTTTGCCACACCCGGACGGGCCGAGAAGTGTGAAGAAATCCCCTTTCTTAATGGTGATATCTACAGAATCAAGAACTCGGGTCGTGTCAAAGCTGTGTGAAATATTTTTTAGGATAATGTCACTCATATTTTGTTCCCTCATAGAATTGAACATACAGAAATAGTGGAGCAGCGCCCCACTATTTCCAAATGTTTATGGTGTTTGCCGATTGGTATCAATTAATTGGACTGCACGGTCTTGTTGCCGTCAATATAATCGGTTTCCCATCTTTCCAGTGTTGCAGACTGGTTTGCGCTGATATCAGCCCAGTCAAGAGTCATCGGAGCATATCCGGTCTTCATCCATTCCGGAGCACCTTCCAGAGCAGCATCGAGAGCCGGCATACGGTTGAAAGAATTTGCAACCATTTCTTCACATTCCTTGCTTCCCACGAATTCTACGAAAGCGGCTGCAGCATTTGGATGTGGTGCATTTTTAATTGCTGCGATACAGTCTGTGATTGTGATTGCGCCGCTTGTTGCATCTACGATTTCAAGAGGCATGCTGTTGTTGTCTCTGTTGTCAATGATGTTGTCAAGTACTGCGATAGAGATGGCTGCTTCGCCTTTCCCGATAGCCTGGAACATCATGCTTCCGCTGTTGTAGTAATTCTTGATATTTGCATTCAGACCTTCGATGTATTCCCATGCAGCTTCTTCGCTTTCATTTGCGGTATAGTAGCTTACGAGAGCGGCGATGGTGGAACGCATAGAAGAGGAAAGAGAATCACGCGTGATGATCTTTCCTGCATATTCCGGTTTTACCAGATCGCTCCAGTCCTTCGGAGCTTCTTCTGCTGTCATTAAGTCGGTGTTGTAGAACATCACAACCGGTGTTTTATAAGTTCCGTACCAATATCCGTCTGCATCTTTGAAATCATCCGGAAGATCACCAGCCCATTCAGGCTTTGTCGCTTCATAGCATCCTTCATCCTGAAGAAGCATATAGGTTGCAGTATCACCACCGAACATGATGTCTGCCTGCGGGTTGTCTTTTTCACTTCTGACACGGTCGGCAAGTTCACCCTTCAGGTTGATGTATTCAACCTCTACACCGGTCTTTTCGGTAAATGCGTTGCAGATTTCTTCTAACATGTCTTCTGAATGCGTAGAGTATACAACGAGGGAATCTTCCAGTTCTGCAGACTCCTCTGTCTTGGAATCTTCCTTTTGGTCTTCTGTTGTTGTGCTTTCTTTGCTTCCGCAAGCTGCCAGTGAGAATACCATCATGCCGGCAAGCAGTGCTGCAAGTAGTCTTTTCTTCATAATTGTCCTCCCAATAATTTTATATTTTGCCTCAAGGGCATGACAATTATAACGCACTATAGAAAATAATGCTAATAAATAAACATTACAGCACTATTTTATAGAAAAAAACTATATATCAGCTTCAAAATATCAAGAAACGTAATATTTAGTGGGAAAATATTGAAATTACTAATTATGTATTCAAGTTTTCAGGCTCGATTGACATTTAGAAAAAAGAAATTTACGATAGAAGTAATAGTAAAATGGAAAAAATATCGAGGAGAAAACTATGAAAGCACTAGAGAAGGAGGAACTCTTACGGGCAAAGATTCCCTGTGAAGAGACAGGCATTACGGTTAAGACCGGAATCTGCGGATTCTGTGGGGGATCATGTCTGGTGGATGCCTACTGTAAAGACGGAAAAGTGATCAAGGTAGAAGGAAATAAAGATATGCCCGGTTCGAACGGGCGAATCTGCGTGAAAGGGGCTGCGCTGAAGCAGTCACTTTATCATCCGGATCGACTGTTGTATCCGATGAAACGTCTCTGGAACGGGAGCAGGTTGCCGTATTAGGCGCAGACACCGTGTACTATCAGGCACCGGTAGTAGAACCGATGGGAGAGGCGAGGAGCGATATGGATGTGATTACCGGATTGGCAGAAAAACTGGGAATTACAATCGGAGGAGAAGAACCGATCAGGTGCCATGAGGATTATCTGAGGAAATCTGTTTCAGCGACAGGACTCACATTGGAAGAAATCAGGCAGGCGCCAAAAGGAATCAAGGCAAGGAAAATCATGCCGGGGCGCACATCGGAACAGATTCTGCAGGTGAAGACACCGAGCGGAAAGATTGAATTTGTCTCCAGCATCATGGCGTCATGTAATAAAGAAGGAAATGAGGCACTTCCGGTTTACCATGATTTCAGGGAAAAACTTCCGATGGACGAATACCCGCTCTGATTCTGACGACAGGCAGCAGAAAACCACAGCTCTTCCATTCCAGAACCTACCGGATGCCGTGGCTTGCAAATGAAGGCCGATGCGGTTTCACCCCGGATCTATGAGAAACGTACATCCCGGAAGAGCGGGCTTGTGAGCTATATAACCAGAAGCTGCCTTCATTGTGCGGATGCACCCTGTATGGAGCAGTGCCCGATGAAGGTGTTTGAACGGACGGAAAATGGATTTGTTGTCGCATTTCACAAAGAAAAATGTATTGGCTGCAGAACATGTGCGAGAGTCTGTCCGCATGATATTCCGAGATATGATAAAGAAGGAAAAATTGTAAAATGCGACGGCTGCGCAACCCGCGTGGCCTGTGGACTGGAACCGGCGTGTGTGAGGGCGTGCAATACGGGAGCACTTCGCCTGGCAGAATAAAGGAGGAAGGAAGAAATGAAGAAAAAAGGATTTTGCGGCATCTGTCCGGATAAATGTCCGATTGAAGCTACTGTAGAGGACGGCAGACTGATCAAAGTAGAACCCGACAGGGACTGCCCGGGAGGGCGTGTCTGTCCGCGTGGGGCATTATCTCCACAGATCGTTTATTCAGAAAAACGGATACGGAAACCACTGATCCGCAACGGAGAGAAAGGAAGCGGAGCGTTTCGGGAGGCCACTTGGGAAGAGGCTTTAGACGCAGCGGCAGCCGGATTTATGAAAATTAAAGAGCGATATGGTGCAGACGCATTGGTAAGTTATGTGGGCAGCAGCGGAAGAGAAGCAGCAACGATGCGATGCTTTAACGGAGTGAATGCATTTTTTAAAAATCTGGGATCCCATAACGATATGAGCTGTGGATGTATCTGTAATGTCTCTTCTAATATGATGACACCTGTACTGACCTATGGTGTCCCGACGCCGAAGCTTTATCAGGATATTCCGAACAGTGAAGTCGTATTTATCTGGGGGAAAAATTCAAAAACAGATTCCGGACCGCTTACTACACTGGAACTGGTAAAGGCAGCAAAAGCGCGCGGTGCAAAAATCATTGTGATTGACCCGAGAGGAGAAGGAATGGCAGAACTTGCCGATTGGTGGATTCCGGTGATTCCGGGAGCAGACGGAGCACTCGCGGTTGCGATGCTGAAGATTATTGTGGAAGAAGAACGATATGACAAAGTATTTGTTAATGAATATACAAAAGGGTTCGATGAATTTGCAGGATATCTGAGAACGGTTTTCCTGGAAGAAATGTCAGAGTGCTGCGGTATTTCCATGGAAGACATCCGCAAATTAACAGATATTTTCTGCAGTACGACAAAGATTTCACTGATTTCATACACAGGACTGGAATATCAGCTGAGCGGTGTACAAAATAACAGAGCCATCCAGATACTTTGGGCGATCACCGGGAAAATCGATGTTCCCGGCGGAATCTGTATTGCTTCTAAGAAGAATCCGACGATTCCTCTACGACCGATGGAAACTGTGGAAGATGCTGTCGGTGCGAAAGAATTTCCGCTTTACAGCAGGCTTACCGGAAGCGGACAGTTTGTGAAAATACCGGAGGCGGTGCTGCATGACGATCCGTATCCGGTGCGGGGAATGCTGATCTGTGCAGCCTCTCCGGCCATCACATATCCGGAACAAAGCCTGTGGCACGAGGTCTATAAAAAGTTGGATTGTCTGGTGGTTCTCGACCGGTTTATGACCGATGATGCAAAATATGCTGACGTGATTCTGCCTGCCACAACTTATTATGAAGATCAGTCGGTCGTTCCGGTTCAGGGTGGCATGCGTCTGCGTAACCGAATCATAGAACCGGTCGGAGAGGCCAAAAGTGATGTGTTTATTTTACAGGAACTGGCGGAGCGAATGGGCTTTGGAGACGCATATCCGAAGAACGATGAGGAGCTTATGCTCTGGATGTGCGGTGGCAACGAGCAACTGCTTGACCGGCTTAAGAAGAGTGAATATGGTGTGGTCAATCCACCTGAAATCCAATATGAAAAATATAAGACCGGAGAACTGCGCGAGGATGGTAAGCCGGGATTTCCGACTCCTTCCGGGAAATTTGAGATCAGTTCGACTTATATTGCAGAATGCGGTTATACACCGTATCCGAAATATGAGGATATCCGTTCTGTCAAAGAAATGGGAAGTAAAGAAGAATATCCACTCATTATGACAACAGCTGCAAGAAGTGCCCTAAGGTTTTGCTCATTTGGACCGGGATTAAAGGAAATAGCCGAAAGAGAACCACTTCCAACAATTGATATGAACGCAGAAGATGCAAAACGTTATGGCTTGGAAGATGGAGAAGAAGCAATCGTAGAGACAGTCTTTGGAAAAGGTGAATTCAAAGTACGCATTTGCCCGATGGCAAAAGGCAGTATACATATTGCCGGCGGTGCAGGAAGCTTCTATATGGAAGGAGAATGGAAGAAACATAATGTCAATGAAATCTGCAGTATGAAGTATTCAGATCCATTGTCCGGATTCTTGACATTCAAATCCGTACCTTGTAAAGTGACAAGTATAAAATAAAGAACATGGAGGATACTAACATGGAACGCGTTGAAAAATTTTTAAAAGAAGCAGAAACATATTATCTCGCAACGATGGACGGAAACCAGCCAAGAGTCAGACCTTTTGGAACGGCGCATATCTTTGAAGGAAAGTTATATATACAGACCGGAAAAGTGAAAAGTGTGTATAAACAGTTGAAAGAGAACCCGAACGTAGAAGTCTGCGCATGCATGAACGGAAAATGGCTTCGCGTATCAGGAGAATTGGTAGAAGATGACAGAAGAGAGGCAAGAAAATCTATGTTGGATGATTATACATCTCTTAGAGCCATGTATTCCGAAGATGATGGAAATACAGCAGTATTTTATTTTCAGAATGCAACTGCAGTATTCAGCAGCTTCACAAGTGAACCGGAGACGATTTGTTTCTAGTTTGTTTTGGGGACAGGTTCCGTGACTCACTCTCTTGTGAGTGAGTCACGGAACCTGTCCCCGTTATAACATTTCAATAAATGCCGCAACACGAGTCGCAAGCTGTCCGCTGTTTTCTTCGGAAGAATCCGTTTCCACTGCCATGTAAGGAATTCCGAGAGAATCCTCACAAAGCCTCAGCATTTTGTCTCTTTCCACTGTATACGGGTGGCATGTCTGCAGTGTGACATCCAGAACTCCGTCCACTTTATACTCTTCACAGAGGCGTTCGATCAGCCGGAAACGCAGATCATTCGGAGCCATGATCGCACAGGCGGTATTTTGGTAGCAGTCTGCAAGCGCAGCAATGACATCGCTGTTTTCTGTGTCGAAATGCCGGATGGCAGATTTGACAACTTCACAGTTCTCGATACATACGACAACCCCTCGGTTTTCTTCAACAGTGTGCAGGATTTTCTGGTAAATGCTGCTTAACGGGCATCCGGTTACGAGGATTCGTTTTGCCCGTTTCGGCACAGGACTTTCTCTGCTCAGCAGTTCATCACGGGTTTTTATGTTGGCAGCGATCCGCTCTTCGATATCCGGAATCGTACGATGCTTTTCCAGTGCTTCGAAAATCTCACTTCCCCAGGCAGCCGGCGGAGTCTGACGCTGAATTTCCATTAGGTTCATAATACTTTCACGCTCACGGTTCAGAAGAGCTCCGGCTGAGTGAATTTTTTCTTCTGTCACATCTACATCAAAACGCTTTTTCAGTTCCCGGATGAGAAAACGGCATTCAGACTGGATGAGCGGTTTCACATAATGGCGGTCAGCACCCTGTGGAACTTGATAAAAATAAACGCGGTCCTGCCGTGAAATCAGTTCGTACATTTTTCGTTTTCCATCGCAGGAAGTCTCGGCGAGAATTAAATCGGCATCTTTGAGAGCCTCATCCTCGCAGATATCACAGCAGTTCTTCACAACCGGACAGACATTGCGGGGGAGAAGCCGTGAGGCTGCATCTTTTACACCCCGCACATAGGGGATCCGAAGCGGGATCATATCTGCGGCGAGAAGAATTTCCTGAGGCACATGGGAACAGAATAAAACAGCCACTTTTTTCCCGGTTTTGTGGCAGTCATCGATCAGTTGCTGCAAATTCTGATTATTCATGTGCAGCCTCCTTTCCCATACGAATCATTTCAAGGAAAGCTTCAATTCGGGTGCGGATCTGTCCTGCATCACCTGGGTAAAAATCGGTCTCAATATGTAGGAGCGGGATGTCCATCTCTTCACAGACACGACGGATATTTTCGGTTTCGATGGCAAATGGGTTGCAGGAATGCAGCGTGATGCTCACATACCCGTCTGCGTGCCATTCTTTAATCGTTTCTCTGACCTGATCCATACGCCGGTAGTTCGGAGAGACAACTGCACAAGGAACTTCAATATATTTTTCCGCGATACGGACATATGGATCACGGCTGCGGTCTTCATCGACCAGACGGCGGCGTGAGGAAATGCCGCAGCAGCCTTCATAACAGACGATGGCGCCGCCAAGTTCTTCCATAACATTGATCGTTTTGGCAGAGACTCCGCCGTATCCGCCGCCGGAAACGATCAGACGCGGACGATTCGGATCCGGTTCATATGGATAGATACCATCGTGCCAGTTCTTCTCGCACTGGTCAAGAATCTCGTTAATCTTATTATATTTTGCCTCACGGTCGAACATATACTGCTCGCCTTCCATGATGTCGTTCATTTTGGTTCCGGTGATAGCCGGCGGGTCGTATTTACCCAATTCATAGATGCGGGCAGCCTGAATCCTTTCTTTGTTGCACCATTCGATGGACTCGTTCAGCATATCATCCGTGATCGTGACATTGAATTTCTCTTCCAGACCTTTGGCAAATGCTCGGATCTCTTCGGTCCACATTTCCAGAGAACGTTCATAGTCCGGTACATTCGGAAGATGAATGACCTGCATTGGTTTTAATTCCCCAAGAAGTTCGTACATTTTTTTCTTGCCGTCACAGGTTGTTTCACCGACAACCACATCTGAGAAATAAGCATATGGGCAGCTTTCTTCCAGGGCATGTCCGTAACTTGCTTTGATGAGAGGACATAAATTGGCAGGAAGCCTTGTCTCGGCAGTTTTGATGGGATCAGGACTTCGACCACAGAGAGCCACCTGGTAAAGTCCGGCTGCATAGATGATTTCGGATGGGGTGTACTGGCAGAAAGCGCCGCATATTTTTTCACCCTTGTCTTTTAATTCTTTTACTTTGAGGAAGCCTTCCCGTCTGGCTTCTGCGAAATCCTCAAAATGTTCAGGCAACGAAGTTGGCATGTCATTTTCCTCCTTTAACGTATTGTAAAACTACTGTGACTGTTCAGAGCCAACCTCGAAAACACTTCGTGTTTCCTCAGTGTGGCGTATCCGCCAAATAGATTTGTACAAAAAAGTGCTCACGAATGCAAGCATTCATCGCCCTTGTTTGACAAATCTGCTTGGCTCTGAACAGTTACAAACTACCTATTATTATATGTTACGAAAATCAAATAGGCAATGAAACAACCGACTTGCATGAAAAGATAATATTTGAATAGTGATTTATTGGGAATTTTGATATTTGAAAAAACCAAGTACCTAAATGGATAATTCCTTTACATTTAAAAAAATGCAGTTAGAATATATTACAGAATTGTTATAAATGCAAGAAACAAACAGAGGAAATAAAGTGAAAGAAAAGAAATCAATTTTACGAAGCACGTGGGCGAAAGCAGTACTGATCGTTTTGCTCGTATTTGCAGGATTTTTAATCCGGGGAAAACTGGATAATGTCTATGAGCAGATGAAGGAAAAAGAGAAGGAAGAGGCCGAGGAAGGACCGGTTGGAAGAGAACTGGATTATGCGGAAAATGTTTCAGAAGACAATAAGATTCTGCAGGCGTTTCTGGCAGAGTATCCGGGAGCGGAGGTGCTTGTTGCCTGTGAAAATGATTTGACGAACGATGGCCTTGACGATTTGGTCGTCATATACAGGCTGGAGGGGCATACGTGGCTGCTGGTTACAGTGGACTCGGGAAACAGCATTGATTATGGCTTCACAGAAGCGATTCCGGCTCCTGTTGAGAATCAGAAGATTACGTTCAAGAATATAGATGAGAAGGACGAAATGGAATTTGTCCTGCAGGGACAGAAAGGAAATAAAGTGGGATACGGCATTTACAGGGTGGTCGATAATGCACCGATGAACCTCTTTGGAGAAGGAATGGAAGATTGCTGAGATATCGTGTAAATTAGAGATTTCTAATTAGGGCAATTCAAGTTAAAGATAAAACAAAACGCGTCTATGACGCGTTTTGCTGAATATTAAGGGAAAAACTGGTATCCTTTTCCCCATACTGTCATCAGATGCTTTGGCTTAGAAGGGGTATCTTCGATTTTGTCACACAGACGCTTGATGTAGACCAGAATGGTGTTATCATCAGAAGCCTCACTTTTCCACACCTTGGAAAAAATCTCCTGTTTCGTGAGGAGCGTTTCCGGATTCTCTATGAAAAGGCATAACAGTGCGAATTCTTTTGATGAGAGCGAAATCTCTTTACCATCTTTTAGGACAGTCTGTGAATCAAAGTGAAAAGTAAAACTTCCGCGTTGTGCCACAGTCTGGAGAACAGATGGGGACGACGGTACTGCAGTATATTGCTGTGCTCGTCTTACGATTGCACGGATCTTGGAAACAAGTACTGTTTTGCTGAATGGCTTGGTCATATAATCATCAGCACCAAGCCCCAGACCTTCTACCTGGGCTGAATCTTCCTCACGTCCGCTCAGCAGGATCACGGGAGTCAGAATCTGGCGTTCTCTAAGTTCTTTTAACAAAGATGAAAAAGAATATTCCGAATCTAAATAAATAGATATAATAAATAAATAAGATGTTGGCGTCAAAAGCCATGTCTTTAAACAAATGTATTAATTGTTTATGAATTGTACGGATATTAATGCCAAAAACCTTTGTATATAGCAGTGATTTGGGCAATCTGAATATGTTTTTAACTATTATTTTGAAAACAATTAATACAATTTATTGCAAAGATACCTTTTGACCCCAGCATCATAAATAAGATTATCCATTGCTTTTTTCGATTAGACTAAAGTGTGAATGAGCATTATAATTATAAAAGAAATAGAAATATGGTTTTATGTTATTAAAGGAAGTTGAAAGTAAGTAAAATGCGTTTAGAGTACGTAAGAAGTTTTATTGGAGTTGTAAATTACAAAAGTTTCTCTTTGGCTGCCAAATATCTCTATTTGTCACAGCCGACAATCAGCACACATATCAAACAACTGGAAGCCGAACTGGGGGTACAGCTTTTGGTTCGTTCGACAAAGGATGTTTTGCTTTCTGAGGAAGGAAAGGTATTTTATCCATATGCATTGCAGTTATTAGAGACGGAGAATCAGGCACTGAAACAATTATGCCGAAGTGAAAATGAGATGAACCAAATGGTCAATGTAGCTGTTTCATCGGTGCCGGGGCATTATATGTTTCCGCAGTTTTTGGCTTATTTTCGAACTAAGAATCCAGATATATGTTTCCGGATTTCGGAAGGTGACAGCGGTGATGTTCTGCAGAAAATTTTGGATTATGAAGTAGAAATCGGGATTGGAGGACTTGATAGCGAAAGTGAAAAGATTCATATGGAAATGTTGTTTGAAGATGAGATTATCCTGATTACACCCAACACGGCAAAATACAGGAATATGAACGGAAAATTCCCGGTTGAGCAGATGAGAAAAGAGTGGTTTATAACGCGTGAATTGGGCAGTGGGACAAAGAATGTCTCTGAAAATATAGAACAGGCACTGAAGCTGGATACTACATCATTGCATGTGGCGGCGCAGTTTGAATCTTCAGAGATGGTGCGAAGAGCAGTAGAAGCGGGAGCAGGAATTGCGTTTATCAGTAAAACCGCAGCAAAGGAATCTCTGGATAAGCAGAAAGTACTGGAATTCTCTTTTGGCGGAGTGAATACAAAGCGGAAAATGTACTTAATGTATCACAAAGAGAGGAGACTGGGAGAAGCAGCGGAACAAATGATCGGTACACTTAAAGATTACTGTGTGGAAAAATACAGCATTATATAATGAATAAAAAAGGGTGCTGCCCCATAGATGATGATTTATCTATGGGGCAGCACCCTTTTTAGACGGCGGCAACCTGGTGGACATGCCGTAGATTCCGTCTTTATTATTCTTTCCATCTTAATAATACGCGTTCACAAAGAACTAAGATTGTATCAATAAGGAAGCCGATAAGTCCGGCAATCACCATATAAGCGAGAACCTTCTCTGTCTGCAGTCTTCCTTGTGCTTCCACCATTATGTAACCGAACCCGGCACTTGTCGCAATGAACTCCGCTCATCTTCCGCCAGTTTTGTCTGTCTTTGCTTTTAGTGGCCTGTATCATACGATCGACCTGCTTGTTCTCTCCCAATATTTCACCTCCTTAGTGACGACTCGTAATTTAATGCAGTAAAATAATAACAAAATTTTAATAATTAATATAGGAATATTGAACAAAATAATAAAATATGGTCAAAATATTATTTTTTTTCTATAAATACGGAAAGAACGAATAAATAAAGATATAATAATACGGAATAAATCTGGAGGTGTAGTAAAAAGTGGAAAAGCCTTGTATCGAGTATATCAGTGCATGTGCGTGATGCGAAGTATTTGGCGACTTGGTTCAAGTCCTGGAGAAAGAATATGAAGGACGGGTAAATGTAAAAATTTATCGTGCTGGAAAAGATTTCGATTATATAAAAAAGTATGGAACAACTACGAAAAGTATGCTGATTATTAATGAGAAAAAAGCAATTACAAAGCTGACTAAACCTGCTGTGCGTCAGGCTTTTGAGGAGGCATTGAAGTTATGATATCCGAATTGGGAAGTTTTATTTTCAGCATCATTCAGTCCGCGTGGTCAATGCTGAACAGTTCATCTTCGTGGATGGTATTCAGCTTTGCTGTGGCAGGTGTGCTGCATGAATTCCTGAAACCGGAGAAGATCCAGAAAACCGCGATCGGTTCCAAGAGGATCAGCGGAGTCTTCTGGACAACATTGTCCGGAATGTTTATACCAATCTGTAGCTGCGGAACGATTCCGCTTGGAATCAGTATGTATTACAGTGGTGCATATCTGGGGCCGACACTGGCATTTATGACCAGTACACCGATGATCAATCCTCTGGCTGTGATTCTGGCATGGGGACTTTTGGGAAAAGAAATTACGATTATATACATAATAACCGGATTTGTCGCGCCGATGATTATTGGAATCGTGGCAAATCATTTCGCGGGGAATGAACTGCATATCGGTCTTCGAAATAAGAATAATGAAGAAGCAGAAGGAACCATTTTCCTGGAAACAGACGAAGAGGAAGAACCGGCTATGATCCAGCTGGAATTCGAGGAACCGTCCGTCTGGGAAAAACTGAAGAGTGGACTGAGATGGTCGTTTACAGAACTGAGCGTGACTATCAGCAAATACACGGTGTCCGGAATGCTGATCGCGGGATTTCTTTTTACAGTGGTACCACAGTCATTTGTGCAGGATTATCTGGGGAATCCGGGTATGATCTCCCTTCTGGGGATTACAGTTGTCGCAGCACTCATGTATGTCTGCGCAGTAGGACACATCCCGTTTATTGCAGCGCTGGTTGCGAGCGGTGCGGCCCCCGGAGTGGCAATCACCTTTTTGATGGCCGGGGCCGGAACCAATATCCCGGAGCTGCTTACGATTTCCAAAACGATTGGGAAACGAGCCATGTTTATGTATTTTTCCATGGTGGTTGTGATATCCAATCTGGTTGGTTATCTTACAAACCGTCTGCTTATGCCGGGATTCAATCCGGTACTGGATTTTGACAGAACGTCACACACGATTCAGCAGGCCAAACTGATCATTGCACTGCCGGATTGGGGAGAATGGATCTGTAGTGGGATTTTGGTTGCGTATGCAGCATATGCATTGTCTACAGCTATCAGATCGAAAATGAAGAAGGCATAGCAGATGAACAGTGATAAAAAGATTGTGGTTTTTCTGGCAGGTTTTATTCTGGTCGGAGTTATGGTAACCGTTTTCTTCCCGAAGGAAAGGGAGAAAAATGGGGATGCAGTGATCCGGATCGGTGCAGGAGACGATATCTCCGGAGTGCTGATGAATGAAACGGTTGATGAATTGAGTGGTAAATATACGATCGCGGAAACTATGGAGAGTTCTTCCTTTAAAGATTGTTGAAGTAATATGGCTCAGTGGGCACTGAGTGCGGATGAGATCAATGTTGCGTTTTATTGCGGTCATATCGCACAGCATACGGTTGAGGAAAATGAGAACGTCATGATTTATGGACCAACCGTGATGAATGCAGAAGTGATCTGTTTTAAAGATAATTTTGATCAGGTAAGAACGGTTGGAGTCAGTCAGGGAAGAGAGCAGGAAAAGGCAGTTGCGCAGAAAACCTACCCCCAGATTGAAAAATTTGAGGAAATTACGCAAAAAGGAATTCTGTATTCTCTGGAAGACGGACAGGTGGACGCAGTGATTCAGAATTTAACAAAGGCTGCGGGAGTGCCATCTTACTTGTGCAAGCCGATTTCTGACACGGATTATATTTCCTATGTTATCGTCGTTGACAAAAAGTTTGCTCAGACGGAAGCGTTTGCAGATTTTATAAATAGCTACAACAAAGCAGTTGACAAGCTGAATAAGCCGGAATACCTGGCAGAGAAACTGGGAGTGGAAAAAAGCTGGCTTCAGGATAAAACAATTCAATTTTTACGGTTAGAAGAAAGTGAGGATTAGAAAATGTCCATATCAGTAGAAGGAATTTCGAAAACTTTTAAGGGCAGGAAAAGAAGCTACGGCTTAAGTGACAAAAGAAAAAGGAATTGCAATTAATTATTTTAGAAGGAAAGCAATTGAATATGGAACAGAATGTAGAGCGTAAGTTTAATAGCAGACAGAATCAGGTGAGACATTATATTTTGGAGTTTACAGTGAATGAAGGCAGAGCATTTAATCTTGAGGAAGATAAAGCAGGTGTGCTTCAGGAACTGTCTATGACGGAGCAGGAATATTGGGACTGTATCCGCGGTATCCGGCGAACCGGTCTTTGTAAAAATTGTGAATGGAGAAGTGGCAGATTATGCGCCGAAGACGCTTCATGCGCTGACTTTTCCACTCGGAGAATTGTCGAATTGGGCAGGTTCATGCTGAAATGTCATGAATTTCTTCTGCAGCAGTGCAGAATTCGACCAGTATGTTACTGAAATGGAGCTGGACCCGGACAACCTTATCAAAGCAGATATTCACATCGCGGTAAGAGAGGCGAAGGCTACATTTGAAGTATAAAAACATTTTTACAGGAGGTTTTATACCATGAAAGTAGCTTATTTATTGGAATCCGAACACGCAAGAGAAATCCTTGAGAACATGATTATTCCTCAGATGGAAGAAGATCGTCACGGAGTTGAGGTTGCTGGTATGATGTTCTTCTTCGACAATGCATATATGCTTGTCGAAGGATCTGATATCGCTGCAAGACTTCAGAAATTAAGTGAGAAGACAGGCGTTCTTCTGATGGCATGCGACAGATGCTGTTACCAGAGAGATATCGCTGACAAGCTGATCGCACCGGCAGGAATCGGATGTTTCCCGAACGTATACGCAGCACTTGCACCGGCAGGAGTAGATCAGGTGATTACTCTGTAAAAATATGAAACAAAAATGGCGGGAAATTCACTTGAATTTCCCGCCATTTTTGTCAGCTTAGCTGAGTTCAATTTTTACAGCTTCTTCCGGTTTGAAATCATTTGCCAGATCGTACAGGTTATGACCTGTAGATTCACTGAGAACTCTTCCTTTGTAGGAATAGCAGCGGATAAAACGTCTGTTGTCGATAGATGACCAGTGTTCTACATCCCATGTAAGATATCCGTCAGCATCGGATCTTGGTGCCGGGAGATATACATCAACCTGACGTCCTGCTACCATGATATCAATCAGTCCCTGAGTATCAGCCTCTAATTCTACATTGTTTACAGTATCATATACTTTCATTGCAAAAACCTCCTTTAACTTGCTGGATGGATAGTCGCCCCGACTTCCATTTTTACACTACCTCTAGTATACATAAGTAGGAGACAAGGGGCAAGAGAAAAATATATTTTTCTTTAAGAAAGAATGTGATATACTACAAATGTATCATGCAAATTGGTATGGACTATAGAGACAAATGAAGGGTGACAAAAATGATATTTGATACACACGCTCATTATGATGATGAGCAGTTTCAGGAAGACCGGGATGCGCTTCTGGAAGCAATGCCGTCCCTTGGGGTAGGAACGATTGTAAATGTAAGTGCCACGTATGAATCTTGTTTACACGCAGTGGAGCTTGCAAAGAAGTATCCGCATGTGTATGCGGCTGTCGGGATTCATCCGGATGAGGTGGGGGTTCTTGATGAGGAAAAGTTCGCAAAGATGCGGGAATTTTTTAAAGAGGATAAGGTGGTTGCGGTTGGAGAAATCGGTCTGGATTATTATTGGGATAACGAATCGCATGAGGTTCAGAGAAAGTGGTTTGTACGTCAGCTTGAACTGGCAAAGGAACTGAATCTCCCGGTGGTGATCCACAGCCGTGATGCTGCTGCGGATACAATGTATGTGATGGAGAATTATGCGAAAGATCTTGAGGGTGTGATTCACTGCTATTCCTATTCAAAAGAGATGGCTGAGGAATATGTGAGGATGGGATTTTACATTGGAATCGGCGGAGTGGTTACGTTTAAGAATTCAAAGAAGATGAAAGAAGTCGTGGGGGCAGTGCCACTGGAGCGTATCCTTCTGGAAACAGATTGTCCTTATCTTGCACCGGAACCGTTTCGGGGTAAGCGGAATCAATCATCTTATTTATTATATGTTGCAGAGCAGATTGCTGAATTGAAGGGGATTTCGGCAGAAGAAGTGATTGCCACAACGGAAGAAAATGCACGCAGAATGTATCGGCTGGATCCTGTTTAGCAGGCAGAATCCCTGCCGTATTATGTGAGAAACGAGAGGAGACAGCAAAGTGAAAGAACCGACATTAGGGAATCCGCAGAATACCATTGAGATTCTGCAGAAATATCGATTCAATTTTCAGAAGAAATTCGGACAGAATTTTCTGATTGATACGCATGTACTGGATAAGATTATCCGGGCAGCGGACATTACGAAGGATGATTTTGTGTTGGAAATCGGGCCGGGGATTGGAACGATGACGCAGTATCTTGCATGTGCGGCGCGAGAAGTGACGGCGGTGGAGATTGATAAAGCATTGATCCCAATCCTGGAGGATACTTTATCAGATTATGATAATGTGACAGTGATTAACGAAGATATTCTGAAAGTGGATATTGCTGCGCTTGCAGAAGAGAAAAATGGAGGAAAGCCGATTAAGGTGGTTGCGAATCTTCCATATTATATTACGACACCGATTATCATGGGACTGTTCGAAAATCATGTGCCGCTGGAGAGTATTACAGTTATGGTGCAGAAGGAAGTGGCAGACCGAATGCAGGTAGGACCAGGTACAAAGGATTATGGTGCTTTGTCGCTTGCGGTTCAGTATTATGCCGAACCGTATATTGTTGCAAATGTACCGCCGAATTGTTTTATGCCGAGACCTACTGTGGGATCTGCTGTGATCCGACTTACCAGACATGCGCAGCCGCCGGTACACGTCAGAGATGAAAAACTGATGTTCCGGATTATCCGGGCATCGTTCAATCAGAGGAGAAAGACGCTTGCGAACGGGCTTAAAAACTCGCCGGAATTGGATTTGCCGAAAGAGGTCATCAGTGAGGCAATCGACCGTCTGGGAAGAGGGGCAAGTATCAGGGGAGAGGCTCTTACACTGGAAGAGTTTGCAGAACTTGCAAATCACATCGGTGAGCTGATGTAGAATATAGGAGGAAACAAGTATGAGGTATCAGATACAAGGTGACACATTACCGGTAGTAATCTGCGAACTGGAGGATGGGGAGCAGATGGTGACAGAGAGAGGATCTATGTCATGGATGTCTCCGAATATGAAAATGGACACATCTACCAATGGAGGAATCGGTAAAGCATTCGGAAGAATGTTTTCTGGAGAATCCATGTTTCAGAATACTTACACGTCTCAGGGCGGGAAGGGACTGATTGCATTTGCATCCAGTTTTCCGGGTTCGATTAAGGCGTTTGAGGTGAGACCGGGACAGGAATATATTTTTCAGAAGAAGGCATTTCTGGCTTCGGAAGCAGGAGTAAGCCTGACCGTGCATTTTCAGAAAAAAGTAGCCTCTGGACTGTTCGGAGGGGAAGGTTTTATCCTGCAGAGAGTATCCGGAAATGGAATTGTATTTGCAGAATTCGATGGACACGTTGTGGAGTATGATCTGCAGCCTGGACAGCAGATCGTGATAGATTCCGGATATCTTGCCGCAATGACTGCGAGCTGCCAGATGGATATCCAGACGGTACCGGGACTTAAAAATATGGTATTCGGAGGCGAAGGACTGTTTAATACTGTAATTACCGGACCGGGGCATGTATGGCTTCAGACGATGCCAATCAGCAGTGTTGCAAATGCACTGAGACCGTATTTCCCAGCTGGAAATTAATGTAACAGTTTTTGTCAAATCTGCTTGGCTCAGAACAGTAACAATTAATAATTAGGTTATAAAACTTTAAGAATTATAGGATTGTATTTTTGTATACTATTTGATAGAATAGAGCAACACACCAAAATTGGAGACGCTTGATGGCGAAAGGTACTTATTGGTTTAAGACAGAAAGAAAGGGGTATGGTAGATGACCAATAACGGAAAAACTGTGGAGCAGGTGTTGTTCGAGAATACACCGGAGATTGAGAGACTTGCGGCGCTCTGTGAGAAGAGTAATGCGATCGACAAGGAGCTTTACACGGAATATGATGTGAAGCGTGGTCTTCGGGATGTGAATGGGAAGGGTGTACTTGCCGGGCTTACGAATATTTCGGATGTCTGCGCAAAGAAGATCGTGAATGGCGAAGAAGTCCCTTGTGAAGGCAATCTCTATTATCGGGGGTATAATATCAAGGATCTTGTCAGAGGATTTCTGGAGGCAGGACACTTTGGATTTGAGGAAGTCGCATATCTTCTGCTCTTTGGAGAACTTCCGAATGCTAAGCAGCTTGCGGAGTTTCATGAGATGCTGGTGGAGCGAAGAACCTTGCCGCCGACATTTGTCAGGGATGTTATTATGAAAGCCCCCAGTCGTGATATGATGAACAGCCTGTCGCGTTCGATTCTGAATTTGTATTCTTATGATGACAAGGCAGATGACACAAGCATTCCGAATGTCCTGAGACAGTGCTTGAATTTGATCAGCCAGTTCCCAATGCTGATGGTTTACGGCTATCATGCATATAATTATCGCATGGGTGATGACCTTTATATTTATGCACCGGAGCCGGATAAATCTGTAGCGGAGAATATCCTGATGATGCTGCGTGAGGACAGACAGTATACCGATCTGGAAGCGAAGCTTCTGGATATGGCACTTGTACTGCATATGGATCATGGCGGCGGAAATAATTCGACATTTACGACGCACGTTGTGACTTCATCCGGAACGGATACCTATTCTACCGTGGCAGCGGCGATGGCTTCTCTGAAAGGCCCGAAGCATGGAGGTGCCAATATCAAAGTGACTCAGATGTTTGCCGATATGAAGAAAGAAGTAAAGGACTGGGACGATGATGATGAGGTGCGTGCATACCTGGAAGGCCTTTTGAACAAAGAGCGATTTGACAAGAAGGGTCTGATCTATGGAATGGGGCATGCGATTTACTCTGTTTCTGACCCGCGTGCAGATATCTTTAAGAGCTTTGTAGAAAAGCTTGCTGTCGAGAAGGGGTGTCAAAAAGAATACAATCTGTATGCAAAAGTAGAAAAGATGGCGCCGGAGATCATAGCACAGAAGAGAAAGATGTACAAAGGTGTAAATGCGAATGTGGACTTCTACAGTGGACTGGTATACAGTATGCTGGGAATTCCGGAGCAGCTTTACACACCGATTTTCGCGACAGCACGTATAGTAGGCTGGAGTGCACATCGTCTGGAAGAGTTGAAAAATGTAGATAAGATCATTCGTCCGGCATATAAGCCTCTGGCACCGCACAGAGAGTATGTGAAGATGGAAGATAGATCATAGTATATGAGAAGAGCAGTTGTTTAACTGCTCTTTTTGCTTACCCAAAATATAGACGAAAAGTCAAGAAAAAGATTGACATTTAGAAATATTGAAGTAAAATATGTTTAGTATCGAACAATTCGAAAACGAACTAAAAGAAAGGCGGTAGTCGGATGACAGAAAAGAAGCGGGATCAGGTCGGTCTGGTCCTCAAGCGGCTGGATCATATGATGCGCCGGAACCTGTCGATGCATGTGAAGGAAGCAGGAATCGATGAGATTACACTGATGCACGGATGGATCATTCGGTATCTGTATGAGAACCGGGACCGCGATATTTTTCAAAAAGACATTGAAAAGCACTTTTCAGTAGGACGTTCGTCTGTCACGAACGTTATTCAGTTGATGGAGAAAAAAGGATATCTTCGGAGAGAGTCGGTGGACTATGATGCCCGCCTTAAGAAAGTATTGCTCACAGAGAAAGGGATTTATACCCATGAAAAAATCGAAGGGATCATCAGTGGACTTAATGTCAGGACGCTGGAAGGAATCTCAGATGAAGAATTGGATGCCTTTTTTATTGTTACTGAGAAATTAGAGAAAAATCTTATAAAACAAAAGGAACTTTTTATCAACAAGGAGGAGAGAGATGATTCGGACATTACTGAAAGAAGTAAAAGAATTTAAAGCTGCATCAATCATAACGCCGATGTTCATGATTCTGGAAGTGCTCATGGAAATGATGATTCCGTATTTGATGGCTTCTATTATTGATGACGGAGTCAATGCCGGAGACATGGGACACATTTACAAAGTCGGAGCGGTGATGATCGTTGCAGCCTTTGTGGGGCTTTTTGCCGGAATTATGGGAGGAAGGTTCGGAGCGAAGGCTTCCACAGGATTTGCGAGAAATTTAAGAGAAGCGATGTTTCGCAATATCCAGACATTTTCATTTTCCAATATTGATAAGTTCAGCACAGCCGGGCTTGTGACAAGACTTACGACGGATGTGACAAATATCCAGAATTCCTATCAGATGGTACTCAGGATGTTTACACGTGCGCCTGCCAGCCTGATCTGTGCGATGGTGATGGCATTCCGTATTAACGCGCGCCTGGCTTCCATCTACCTGATTGCTGTAATTATTCTGGGAGGAATTTTGTTCTTTATCATGAGCAATGCAACCAAATATTTTCAGATGGCATTTCCGAAATATGATGATATGAATGCTTCTGTGCAGGAAAATGTGTCAGCGATCCGGGTGGTAAAAGCTTATGTAAGAGAAGAAGAGGAAACACAAAAATTTAAGCGGACGAGTGAGAATATTTATAAGATCTTTAAAAAGGCTGAATGCAATCTGGTTTACAATTCACCGATCATGCAGTCTACCGTTTATACCTGTATTCTGCTGATCAGCTGGCTCGGTGCAAAAATGATCGTTTCTGATACATTGACCACCGGAGAATTGATGAGTCTTCTGACATACTGTATGAATATTCTGATGAGTCTTATGATGCTGTCCATGGTTTTCGTTATGATTTCCATGAGTATGGCAAGTGCTAAACGTATTTCTGAAGTTCTAAGTGAGACCAGTGATCTGAAGAATCCGGAAGAACCGATTCATGAAGTGAAAGACGGTTCTATTGAATTCAGGAATGTGGATTTTTCTTATAGAAAAGATGCGGGAGAGCCGGTGCTGAAAGATATCAATATATGCATTCGCTCCGGTGAAACAATAGGAATTATCGGAGGAACAGGAAGTGCTAAAACTTCGCTTGTGAATCTGGTGAGCCGTCTGTATGATGTGACGCAGGGGGAAGTGCTCGTAGGCGGAAGGAATGTCAAGGAATATGATATGGAAGCCCTCCGTAATCAGGTTTCTGTTGTGCTGCAGAATAATGTGCTGTTTTCGGGTACGATTCTGGATAATCTGCGTTGGGGCGATAAAAATGCGACTCGTGAAGAATGTGAGAGAGCCTGTCAGCTGGCGTGCGCCGATGAATTTATTCAGAGATTTCCAAAAGGATATGAGACACATATTGAACAGGGCGGAAATAACGTATCCGGCGGCCAGAAGCAGAGACTTTGTATCGCGAGGGCACTGCTTAAGAAACCGAAGATTCTGATCCTGGATGACAGTACCAGTGCGGTGGATACGGCAACCGATGCCAAAATCCGCAAAGCTTTTGCTGAGGAAATACCGGATACGACAAAACTGATTATTGCACAGAGAATTTCAAGTGTGCAGAGTGCGGACAGGATCCTTGTCCTGAATGAAGGAAAAGTGGATGGATTCGGAACGCATGAAGAACTGCTTGCCGGAAATGAGATTTACCGTGAGGTATATGAATCTCAGACAAAAGGCGGTGGAGATTTTGATGAAAAGGCAGGTGAATAGAAGATGGCAGGACCAATGAAGCCGGGAGCTCCAAGAGGAACAAAACCGAAGGTTAAGAATCCCGGGAAATTATTTATAAGACTGATGAAATATGTTCTCAAAAGCTATAAGATCCATTGTATTTTCGTGTTCTTATTCATTTGCGGAAGTGTGCTTGCAAATGTGCAGGGAACCATGTTTACCAAGAACCTGATCGATGACTACATTACGCCGTTTCTGCTTTCCGACACGCCGGATTTCGGACCGCTTGCACATGCGATTGGCAGAGTGGCCGTGTTTTATGCATTGGGAGTACTGTGTACCTATTTGTATAACCGGATCATGGTCAATGTAACGCAGGGAACGCTGCGGGATCTGCGAAATGATCTGTTTGAACACATGGAAAAACTGCCGATCAGGTATTTTGACTCTCATGCTCATGGAGATATCATGTCGGTCTATACGAACGACATCGACACGTTGAGACAGATGATCAGCCAGAGTATTCCGCAGGTGATCAACAGTGGATTTACGATCATCAGTGTATTTGTCAGTATGCTGATCTTGAATATTCCGCTTACGATTGTGACCCTGGTTATGGTGGCGCTCATGATCAAAGCGTCCGGATTCGCGGCAGGCAAGAGTGGAAAATATTTCATGGAACAGCAGGTGAATCTTGGAAAGGTTAACGGATATATTGAGGAAATGATGAATGGACAGAAGGTTGTCAAAGTCTTCTGCCATGAAGAGGAAAATGAAGAACGATTCAAAGAACTGAACGATCAGCTCTTTGAGAGTGCAGACAGAGCCAATACCTTTGCCAATGTGTTAGGACCGATCAACGCACAGCTTGGAAATGTGAGCTATGTAATCTGCGCGATTGTGGGAGGTATTCTTGCGCTGAATCATGTAGGCGGATTTACACTCGGCGGACTTGCAAGTTTCCTGACTTTTAATAAGAGCTTCAGTATGCCGATTAACCAGATCAGTAACCAGCTCAATGCGGTTGTTATGGCAATGGCCGGTGCAGAGAGAATTTTCCGGATGATTGATGAACCGATTGAGAAGGATGAAGGTTATGTTACGCTGGTCAATGCAAAAGAAGAAGACGGAAAGCTTGTAGAGAGTGCGGAGCGTACCGGAAGATGGGCATGGAAACATACGCATCAGGCAGACGGAACTACAGATTATGTAGAAGTGAAAGGTCATGTAGTCTTCAACGGAGTTGATTTTGGATATACAGACGAGAAGATCGTTCTTCACGATGTGAAACTTTATGCGGAACCGGGACAGAAGATCGCATTCGTAGGATCTACCGGAGCAGGAAAGACGACGATTACCAATCTGATCAACCGTTTCTATGATATTCAGGACGGTAAGATCCGGTACGACGGAATCAATATCAACAAGATCAAGAAACCGGATCTGAGAAGGTCTTTGGGAATCGTACTCCAGGATACACACTTATTTACCGGAACGGTCAAAGAAAACATTCGTTACGGGAAACTGGATGCGACCGATGAAGAGATCATTGCAGCGGCAAAGCTTGCCAATGCAGACGGATTTATCCGAAGACTCCCGCAGGGGTATGATACCATGCTTCACGGAGATGGGGCAAACTTAAGTCAGGGTCAGAGACAGCTTCTTGCGATTGCCCGGGCAGCGATCGCAGATCCACCTGTACTAATTCTTGATGAGGCGACCAGCTCGATCGATACAAGAACCGAGCGAATCGTTCAGGACGGTATGGATAAACTGATGCACGGACGTACCACATTTGTCATCGCTCACAGATTGTCAACGGTACGGAATTCAGACTGTATCATGGTTCTCGAACAGGGAAGAATTATTGAGCGGGGAACGCACGAACAGCTTATGGGGGAAAAAGGAAAGTATTATCAGCTTTATACCGGGAATGCAATCAGCGCGTAAATGAAAAATATGGAATTTATGTCAGGGGATGTGCCCTTCGGAAACGAAGAGACATCCCCTGATGTCGTATCCGGGCACCCGATAAAACAGATTGCTTTTTCCTGTGCAATACCATATACTTTTATTTGTATGAGAGCGAAAAGAACTGGTCGGTGCTCGTTGTATATGCGTGTACCTGTCTGGACGAAGTGGGCAAGATCCCATGGGTGATGTATCACTATCGTAAATACATATGGGTCAAGGACTTGACCCGTGAGCTTTAAAAAAGAAGGAGGAAGAAAAATATGATGATTATTGGAGTGATTCTGGCGGCTCTTGCAGTGCTGATTCTCATTGTAGTGCTCCGCGCGGTCATGCTGAAGCCGACTGAAGCAAAGGAAGCAAAAGTGAAGCTTGATACGAGTCAGCGGAGTGTGGAATACGGAAAACGTCTGGCAAAAATGATTCAGAAAGAGACGATCTCCTGTTTGAATCAGGAAGACAGAAGCGAGTTCTATGAATTTCATGAGGTTTTGGAAGAATTATTTCCGAACGTGCATAAGAACTGTGAGAAGCACGTATTTAACGGAAGCCTGCTCTTTAAATGGAGCGGAAAAAGCAGTCAAAACCCGATTCTTTTTATGAGCCACCAGGATGTGGTAGAAGCAGGCGGAACTTGGGAACATGCCCCTTTCAGTGGTGACATCGACGAAGAAGGAAGAGTATGGGGAAGAGGAACGGTGGATACCAAAGGAAGCCTTTTCTGCATCTTCACGGCGATCGAAGAACTGATCGGAGAAGGATATCAGCCGGAAGTAGATGTCTATATCGGAAGCAGCTGTACTGAAGAGTGGAGCGGTGACGGAGCTCCGGCTACCGTTGAATATCTGAAAGAACAGGGAATCGAACTTGCGCTGGTACTGGATGAAGGCGGCATGATTATCGAAGAGCCGATCGGTGGAGTCAAAGGAACCTATGGCATGGTCGGCGTTGTGGAAAAAGGATATGGGGATGTCAAATTCACGGCCAGAAGCAACGGAGGACACGCGAGCGCACCGAAGAAGAATTCTCCGCTTGTTCGTCTCGGAAAATTTATGGTAGATGTAGAAAAACACAGCCCGTTCGTGAACAAATTCACACCGACACTGGATGAAATGTTCCGGCGCTGCGCTCCGAATATGGATTTTGGAATGAAAGTAATCTTTGCCAATATGTGGCTGTTCAAGCCGCTTCTGGAGAAATTACTTCCATCTATCAACTCCGTGGCAGGCGCGATGATCCACACGACACTCGCATTCACCACGGCAAAAGGATCCGATGGCCTGAACGTACTCCCCCAGGAGGCCTATGTGACCGGCAATATGCGTTTCAGCCATCACCAGCCAAATGAAGAGAGCATCAAAGCCGTGAGTGAAATCGCAAAGAAATATGATATCGAGACAGAAATCATCTGCCAGGATCCGCCATGCCCGATCGTAGATTATAACAGCAATGCATTCCGTCTTGTAGAAGAAACAGCAAAAGAAATGTATCCGGGAATCGGTATCTGCCCGTATATCATGACCGGCGGAACCGACGCAAAATACTATTCCGAAGTCAGCAAAAACTGTATCCGCTTTGCGCCGCTGTACATCGATGGGCAGCAGTACGGAAGCATTCATGCGTTGAACGAGAATATTTATCAGGGGACACTTCCGATGGGAGTTGACTTTTATAAGAATGTGGTGAAGAAGAGTCGGTAGTCATCCCTTGATGAAATAAGAGGTAATTGGATCTATGGAACCATACTATTACAACAAGATGACAAAACAGCAGCAGGCGGCATACCATGCAATCCTTCAGGGGGTGCTTGCAATTTCAGATGAATTTCAGATTCCCCGACTAGAAGCAGAAGACCTTTACAACGTGTTCTTCCGCCTTCGCCTCGACCACCCGGAAATATTCTGGGTGCCCGGCTATAAATACAAATATTATCCGGATTCACCCAATCTCATATTTGTCCCGGAGTATCTGTTCGAAAAAGGGAAAATTAAAGAGCATCAGAAAGCCATGAAGGCGAGAGTTGACAAATTAGTACGCCCGGCAATGAATTTGCCCGAGTGGGACAAAGAGAAATACATACACGATTTTATCTGTGAAAATGTACATTATGATAAGCTGAAAAAGCCATATTCCCATGAAATCATCGGTCCGCTTGGACAAGGTGTCGGGGTATGTGAGGGTATTGCAAAGTCAGTAAAGATTTTGTGTGATGCACTGGGAATCTGGTGCATCATTACAGTCTGCGGCAACAACCCGGATAAGGGGATTAAATATCGCCATACATGGAATATTGTGAAAATCGGTGGAAAATATTATCATCTGGATGCAACGTTTGATAATACGCTTGGAAAGGATGAAGTGCGTTACGATTATTTCAACCTGGATGATAAAAGTATCTTTCGGGATCATGAGCCTTTGATCGTACCGGCACCGGCCTGTATAGATGGGGATCATTTTTATTATAAAGAAAAGAAATTATCATTTACCAAAAAGGAAGAGGTATATAAGAGAGCGCTTCAGGCGGCGAAGAAAGGGAAAATGTTCACATTCCACTGGCGAGGAGGATATTTGACGAAAACGGTACTCGAAGAACTGTTGGAGTTGATCCAGAAGGCAGGAGAAGAGAAAGGAAAACGAGCAAAGATCAGCCTGAACTGGTCACAGGCAGTCATCCGATTCGCGTTTACGGAAAAAATTGGTCAGGCGGAAGTTGTGGTGGAAGAAGCAAATGAAGGAGAACTGGAATAGTGGATGCATTAGCTATGCTGCAGGAACTTCTGGAACAGGATCAATTTGAACTGGTGTTTCGGGAAAAGCAAGAAAAGGCAGACAAGGACATTCGTCTTGTTTATTTGATGAATGATGCGGTGGAGAGCTTTCTGGTGTTTAAAAGTGCAAGGATGACCGGGGAGTACCGGAAAGACTATGAAGGAGAGCTGGAAGCCTCCATCAGCCATAATGGTAAGGAGTATATTTTGATTGTACGCCAGGGAAATTCAGTGGTCACTCTGTTTTTTGATGATATATTTCCAGAGGTACATCTTTATGATTATGGAGAAATCGGACATTTCTGGGTACAGGGATACGAATATCTCAGACAGCTGGAGTATCGGATCGCAATCTTAAGAGATAAATTGTATTATCTGGGGGAGGAATTCTGCACGCCCAAGGAGCGAGAATTAGCTGCATTGTCGGAATTCCCGCCGTTGAATTATTGCTGTTATCCGGCGGTTCCGAATCAATATATTGTACCGAGAGAAGATGGATGGAGACCATCCGAAGAGGCAATCACGGTGATGGAAGAATTGGCCGGCAAGGTGAATGATAAGCGAATGAAGCGGATCCTCAGATTTTATCGAAGATATCCTCTTTCGACGGTGGCTAAAGAGATCGCACGAATGCTGCACCGGAATGCGCATGCAGAATTGGTGGATTTATTAAATAACTAAAACTTCCCACACCTCTAAGGTGTGCTGAACCTTGAAAATTCAATATTTCAGCCAATAAAAAAGGCATAAATACATTCCGTTTGGTATAATGGAATTGTCGAGAAAC
>NZ_JBQHSG010000006.1:0-151558 GCF_052066375.1 Bariatricus sp. HCP28S3_A7 | reverse complement strand
TAATTATGTTCTCAACCGGCGTGATACAGCGGAGACCTATCTGGAAGACGGGCGGTGCAGCTTTACTAATAACCTCAGCGAGAATGCGATTCGTCCACTTGCAGTAGGGCGCAAGAACTGGCTGTTCAGCAATTCCGTTGACGGAGCGAATGCCAGTGCAGTGGTCTACACAATGGTTGAGATGGCAAAAGCACATGGGCTGAATATTTATGGATATCTTAAATTTCTGCTGGAGCACCGGCCAAGTAAAGATATGACCGATGAACAACTGGAAGAACTGGCACCTTGGAGTGAAAAACTCCAATCTATCAAAAATCGCATGTGAATTATAGTGAATTACTCCAACTCGCAAAGGGCTGGGGTAATTTTGTATCTGACCGCATTAATATTTGGCGCTTACAGAAGAAATCATATTTTCTATCATTTTATCAACATCATTGATTTCGGCTGTGATATAATCCATATGTGCGCGGACAAGGCGCATACGATATTTTTGGGCATCAGTCATCTGATATCCTTCGACGGATTCTATAACAGCATCTTCTTTGGATTTGAGGCTCCTTAGAAGTTTAGATGCGATTTCTTCGTGGTTAATGGATGTACCCGATTGCTCAAGCAGATAGTCGATAATGGATGTGGATGACTTCCCAAAGATATCGGAAACAACAGAATCTAATGCAACATTGCAAACAGTAAGAGCATTCTGATATCTATTCTTTTCACTTGAACGGCAGGAAACAAGCTTGTAACGATAGCGAGTGTATTCCCTGAGAATACGGACTTTCTTGCAAGGAATATAACTGCCTTTGACAAGTCCAAGACGGAACAAATCTCCAATCCATTTAGAATCTTTGGTATCATCTTTGTTGCCTTTCACAGCCTTTACCCATTTGGGATTGGCAATGACAACATTGATTTCATCTTCTAGAAGATTAAAGACAGGAACCCAGTATTTACCTGTGGATTCCATACAGACATCATGGCAATCATTGTCGAGAAGCCATTGCTTGAATTCGAGAATGGAATTGTTAAAGGTGGAAAAGCGCTTCTTTTGGTAAGAAGGCTCTATGCCACCGGTGGTTTTGACGATTGTGGCAACGAGAAACGATTTGTGAACATCGACACCACAACAGGTTTGGTAAGTAACTTTCATAGTCAGACTCTTTTCGTAAAAGATGAGAAGCCATTGACTGAACTGCCACACAATTAAACTAAGGCGCTTAAACAATTCTTAGTGTACGGATTCATGATGCCACTTATTTGTGCTTGAAAAGGCAGAACTTACACTGATTACTATGCTGTCTAAAACGAAGAAAGTTATTACAACTTATCCTCCCGTGCTTTGTAGTGTAGCTTCTCGCAAACTATTTTACAGCACAGCGTAGAGAGTTGGCACACTTTCATTACTATTTGTGCCGCCAGCCGAAGGCGGCGGAATGGAGATTACTATGAGAGAAAAAAATTATGGAATCGACATGCTGAGAATACTTGCTATGTTCATGGTGACGATATTACACATATTAACTCAGGGTGGAATTTTAAATGCATCAAGCAGATTTACAAGTCAATATGAAGTAGGATGGTTTCTCCAAACTGCGGCATTTTGCGCAGTGGATATTTATGCCCTTATTTCCGGGTATGTATGGGTTTATGCAAAATATAGATATAGAAATATATTAGAATTATGGTTGCAGGTTCTATTTTACACATTGTCCATTACTGCATTGTTTTGGGCTTTTGTCCCATCTTCTGTATCTACAATGGAATGGATGAAAGCATTATTTCCGGTAATGTTTAATCAGTACTGGTATTTCTCATCTTATGTTGCCCTCTTTTTGTTTATACCGCTCTTAAATATAGTTCTTGAGAAGATGGAAAAAAGACAGTTGCAATTCTGTATTGGAATTATACTATTCTTTTTTAGTTGTATACAGACGTTGTTTTATAGTGACGTGTTTGGAACGAATGATGGATATAGTGCAATCTGGCTTATGATTTTATATTTAGTAGGCGGTTATGTAAGGAAGTATGGACAAAGTATAGAAGGAAAAGCAATAAGGTTTCTTGTGGGATATTTTGTTATGGTAGGATTTACATGGTTATCCAAGCTGTTTATTGAAATTTTGACTCTGCGTTTTCTGGGGGAAGTTCGCGCGGGAAACTATTTGATCAACTATAAAGCGCCTACAATCCTATTTGCAGCAGTTTTTTTGCTTTTGTTTTTTGAAAGGATTAGAATTTCTTCGTTTTGGAAAAGGATAATATGCTTTTGCTCACCAATGGCATTTGGTGTTTATTTAATACACACTCATCCACTGGTCTTTTATTATTTGATGAAGGACAGATTTTTAAAGTATGCCGGATTTCCATGGATACTGGAAATTTTGGCGGTGTTTGGAACGGCGGTATGCATTAATGTAATTTGTTATATGATAGATTTTATCCGATTAGAATTGTTTAAAAGATTACATATTAGGAAAAGAATAGACTGTTTGAGGAAAAGGTGAAAGTTGTTTTAAATATTCACTTTTTTCAAGGGTAGAAGAGAAAAAAGAATTATTTTTCTTGTAGAAGGTTTGAGTAGTATGATGCCCAGGGCGAGTGGCAGTATGGCCTGGGCATCCTTCAGCTATATAATTACTCCCCTTGTCGCCATGGGGCTTCTATATGTGGCAGCTAAAATACTGACGTATGTATTTCCAAAAGTATATTGACTGCTTGGTGTGGAGGCTGGAATTCCTGAAAGATATAATTTTAACTTTTTTCCTGTACATACAAAGTTAAAATTGAATTGTGGGAGGGAAAGCGGGTAACGGAGCGTATTCTTGATGAAATCAAAGGAAGAATGATGGAAGATATTGTTCTTTTAGAAACGAAGTTGTCCAGAACCAATTGTGAAGTTTTTCGATTGCAGTTCGCAGTTGGTGAGTTCGATATGATAGTTTTTGATCCGGAAGAGGGAAATGTGAAATATCTGAATGTGGAAGAGTATTTAAAGAAATTGTGATGCTATGAAATAATACCAGCAGTTATTGACAAATTCATACCAACGCATAAAATAAACTTATGTTACACCAACTCATGAGTCAACAAAATGTGAGGGAGGAGAATATGTTTTATTGTCGGGAACAAGAACTTCAAACGATGAATCGACGTTATGAAAAGGGACGATTTGAGTGTATCGTTATATACGGAAGACGGCGTGTAGGTAAAACTGCGTTGATTAATGAGTTCTGCAAAGGAAAGCAGACGGTTTATTAAAACAAGAGTTGCGGGAGCCGGCAATCTATAATTCAGTCATTACTGCTATTGCTGGCGGTGCCAGTCGTTCAAATGAAATTTCTACAAAAGTAGGACTTGAATCCGGTGTGTGTGCAAAATATTTGAAGGTATTGTTGGATTTGGGCCTTTTGAAGAAAGAAACTCCTATTACAGAAAAGCCTGGAAAGAAAACAGTTTATGGCATTGATGATAATTTCTTCCGTTTCTGGTACCGTTTTGTTCCGAGGAATATGTCTCTAATCACTGCAGGACGTATGCAGCAGATTTATGAGCAGGCGGTAAAACGGTATTATCCGGATTATATGGGGCTGGTCTTTGAAAAAATGTGTCGAGAATATCTGCTTCGCTATGCATCCAATCTTCCTGTTTTGTTAAGCAATGTTGGACAGTGGTGGGGAACAGATGCAAAAACCAGAAAAGAAATTCAAATCGATATTGTTGGAACGCCGGTGGAAGGAAATGAGTATCCGATAGGTTCCTGCAAGTATCGAAATGAGAACACTGGAATCGGGGAATTGGAACTGATTCGCAGATATGCTTCGGTATTTCGCAAGAATGGAACATTTCATTACTATATCTTCTCCAGGGGAGGATTTACACAAGAATTGATAATGGCAGCAGAGAAGGGCGAGGTTACGCTGCTAACGCTGGAAGATCTTTACGCCGGATAAGGGACGATCCTGTGTCCCGGGATAAGAGGGTTATTATGGCATCTATTTCATCAATCAACAAAACTGAATACACCCTTCTAAAGCTTCTCAGCCGGAGCCTGCGACCATCTAAGGGAACGCCACGGCTCCCGTCCCTGACCGGAAATGAATGGCAGCAGCTTGTGGCTTATGCAGACCGTCATGAAGTGCTGTCACTGCTTGAGAATGTATTGGAGATGGACAGGATTCCGGAAGAACAGAGGTTTGCTGTGCAGTTTAAAACAGCAAAAACTGTGCACAAAGGCATCCAATTACAGGTATTGAATTCCAGACTCACCGCGCTTTTGGAGAAAGCGGGAATTATTGCTGTCACAATGAAAGGCAGTGCGGTCGCAAGATTTTACCCGGTTCCGGAATATCGGAAGACAACCGATCTGGATCTGTTTATAGCAAGTGCAGATGATGTCGGGAAGGCAGTCCGGATTCTGAAAAACAATGGTTTCGCACCTTCCGGCAAATGGCATGCTAACCATCATATCGTTCTGGTTTCCGGGAAGAATGAAGTGGTAGAGCTTCACACAACGTGGGCGGAAGCTTTTAAGGAAAAGCATTTGAATCAATATCTGGAAAGGTGTCAGAAAGAAAGTGTTCAGCACGTCCACCTTGTAGAATGGCAGGGATTACAGATGTACGCATGTGAGACGGCATGGCAGGCATTTTATCTGCTGATCCATATGCTGCAGCATTTTGTCGGGAGTGGATTTGGGCTTCGCAATCTCTGTGACTGGGTTGTCTTGTGGGAAAACTGTGATGAGGAAAAAGCGCGGAGAGATTTCTGGGAAATGGCCTGCGAGAGTGGTACGGCAGAATTTGCAAAAGCGATAACAGCCATATGCGTAAGGTATCTTGGATTGAATCCAAAGAAGAGTCCGGTTCCGGCGGAGCATCCGGCAGAGCAGGAAGTGACGGATGCGCTGCTGAGAGACATCCTGGATGCCGGAGAATTCGGCTACAGTGAAGCAGAACGTATGGTAGGCATGGAAGGAAATTCGCTGGCGGCTTATGTGAGAGAATTCCATCATCAGATGCATATTAATTTTCCAAAGGCGGGGAGAATAGCAGTCTTCTGGCCGGTTCTGTGGGTTGCTACACTGGTGCGTTTCCTGAGAAATAATAAGAAACTGAATCGTGCACCCATTTCTGCGATTATGAAGAAAGCGGGGGAGCGAGGGAAGTTGGTGAAACGCTTTACATCATACGAAGAGTAGTAATGAAGTAAAGTGTCAATTCGCACCATACTCTTGGACTTGGGCATTTGTTCTGATATAATGGTAATGCATAGCTGAATGGTTGAGTGTGTGGATAAGAATGGATTCCGATGCATTCGTCATAGTAGAGGGAAGGAGCGTATAGATGGGAGTATATTTGAACAGCACTGCAGCTTATACATTATACAAAAGTGAAACAGTGAAGCCATACTTTGTAGATAAAACATTGATTTTAAAAGAATTATTTCCATTGGTTGAAGAAGGGAATAATTATTTATGTATTACCAGACCCCGACGTTTCGGGAAAACGGTTATGGCTAATATGATTGCTTCTTTTTTTTCGCGTGGACGAGATGCGGAAGATATTTTTGCTTCTTTATTGATTCATACAGACAAGGATTATCAAAAATATAGGAATCAGTTTACAGTGATTCATATCGTGTTTAATGAATTGCCGAGAAGATGCAACTCATACGATCAATATATGGATCGGATTGAAAAAAGGTTGGTTCGTGATCTTCAGAATGAATACCCGGATTTGGAACTTAGTGACACAGATGCGATTTGGGATATTCTTATGGATATCTATACGGCAAATCCTGAGTTACGAATTATATTTGTTCTGGATGAGTGGGATTTTATTTTTCACCAGGAATTTGTGACAGAAGAGGATAAGAAGGATTATCTTTTGTTTTTGAGAAATTTGTTGAAAGACAGACCTTATATTTCCCTTGCATATATGACGGGGATTTTACCGATTGCAAAATATTCCAGTGGTTCAGAATTGAATATGTTTGCGGAGTTTACGATGACAAACGAAAAGAGATTTTCGGAATATTTTGGGTTTACAGATGAAGAAGTGGACCGCTTGTATCAGCGTTATGTTGAACGCACAGAGGAGAAGATGATAACCCGTGATGAGTTGAAGAGTTGGTATGATGGATATCATACTCAATCTGGTGCTCGGCTTTATAACCCAAGATCCATTGTGCTCTCTTTATCAAATAATAATACTGGAAATTATTGGACGAATTCAGGTCCGTATGATGAGATTTTCTATTATATTGAAAATAATATTGATGAGGTAAGAGATGATCTGGCGTTGATGGTATCCGGCATTGGTGTACCTGCGAAAATAAGGGAATATGCGGCAACATCTATGAATCTGCAGACAAGAGATGAGATTTTTTCTGCTATGGTTGTTTATGGATTCCTTAGTTATGAGAATGGAAATGTTGTGATACCGAATAGAGAGTTAATGGAGAAGTTTGCTGAAATGCTTAGAAAAGAAGCTTCGTTGGGATATGTATACAGGTTAGCAAAAGAATCTGACCGGATGCTCAAAGCTACATTGGCTCAAGATACGGATACCATGTCTCAAATCTTAGAATTGGCACATAATACGGAAGTTCCTTTGCTGAGCTATAATAATGAAACAGAGTTGACGGCAGTAGTGAATCTTGTGTATTTGGCAGCAAGAGATTATTACCGTGTAGAGCGGGAAGATAAATCCGGTATCGGATATGTTGATTTTGTTTTTTATCCGGTAAAAGATAAGAGTCTGGATTGTATAATATTGGAGCTGAAGGTGGACCATACGCCTGAAGAGGCAATTCAGCAGATTATAGATAAAAAATATGCTTTATGTTTTAGTGGAAAATTGGGTGAGCAGGCTCAATATACCGGAAGAATTCTTGCGGTTGGAATTAGTTATAACAAGCAGAAAAAGAAGCATTTTTGTAAGGTGGAAGTGCTGAAACAGTAATAATGAAAAAGAATGCGGGAGAGGCCTCTGCAAATTATTTTGTCAGACGAACTACTCCCGCGTTGTATTAATGTTTACTTCTCCAACTGCCCTAACAGATATCCATCATCTGTAGCTTCATTCTTATTCCCCAGCAGAATCATTTCCCCGCTTGTTTCATCTGTTACAGAAAAATAAATTTGATATCTGCCGTGTTTCAAATCTTTCACAGGAAGTTTCACTGTGAAAGATTTTTTTTGCCCGCTGTAGAGTTTTCGAAGATCTGCACCGAATGGAACGCTGATACATTCTCCGGTTTCTGCATTTTTTAGTACAATCGAAGTTAGAAATGGTTTCAGTGTGTTGGCAAATCCGACGTTCTGCAGGGTCAGCGTGAGGGATAAATTCTGTCTTAGTACTCCGGATTTCCTGAGCTTGCAGGATTGGATCAGGTAGCGATATCCGAGATGTTCCTGTACATAGCGGTATCCGTCACATCCACGAAAAGCATCCTTTCCGGTCCAGAGAGTATTTCTCCATTTATCCAGAACGCGGCTGTCGTAATCGGCATTCAGGTATGAGACATGCATGGTCTGAAGTGCGGACACGGAGGTGTTCAGAGTGCTCAGTGTGCTTTGGTAAATGACTTCGCCGCCGTTTGGCACATACCGGCATAAGCGATTCTGGAATTCCAGTTCTTCTGTTCGTGTGCCCTGGTAAGCCGGAGAACCGGCATCGCGTCTTGCGGTCGATCCGTATGTGCCAAGGTCAGATTCGGAACCAAGCATCCCGTCATTGAAAAGACCAAGTCTTCCCATCAGAGAGTCATCTGTTCCAAATGCCGGGAAGTTCGAGGGGACATTATACACATCGTTGATCATTCTCCACTGCGCGGGCGTGCGGACGGAAAGGTAGATGGAAGGTGCGATGACAGCATTTAAGTGGCGGATGAGCGTGCCTACGGAAGCGCCATCCATAAAACGCGAATGATGCATTTCGCCCCAGTTTCCTATGAATATCCCTTGTATGATGTAAATCAGATCCTGATGCTGATTGACCAGTGGACTGATCTGATCCATATGTGTCAGAATCCGATCCAGTGAATCCGGTTCGGTAACCGCTGCGATGCCATCCCAGTCATAAAGAAAACGGAGGATCAGTTTTGGATTGGAAGGGGCTTGTGACCAGGCTTCCAGAATGTCATTGAATTGTGCGAGTCCGGTTTCGCTTATTTCGGTTTTACGGTAATTTTTCAGATTGATTTCCAGCAGCGCCAGAGAAGCTGTGTAAGAATCCGTCTGATAAGAAGCATTTGCAGATGTATATTCATCGGACAAGGTATAGCCGATGATGTGGTAAAAGCCCTGGTAAGGATTGGCAAGCGGCTCGCTGCTTTCGGTAAAAGCTTCTGCCATATAAGTGATGCGGTTTGCATAGGAGGTCAACAGATAGGCAATTATGATTCCTAACAAAAGAAAGACCAGTATCCATAATCTGAAAGAAAAAGCATTCATGAATTTCATTGTATGTGCTCCGTTTCCTAAAAGCTTTCTTGCAGCGATTCGAACCGCCGTACGAATAGCTACGTCTTATTTTAAATTTACTCTAACAGACGATAAGAAGGATGTCAAACTCTTGTTCAAACATAAAGATACGCCATGATGATCCGGCGGGCATCGGGAAAATGCCATAGATATTTACATATGAGTCTGATATAATAAATGACAGATGTATAAGAAATATGCTATTTGAAAGAACGATTATGATGTATAAAGAGAAAATTTTAAAACTCCTGAAAAGTCCGGCATTGGCGGATATTTGGCGGTGGTCAAAAGCCGTTCATAAGTCGATTTTTATATTGTGTGTGTTGAATCTGATGATCTGTGGCTGCTCGCTGGGGATTACGGTCGCTACTAGAGGGCTGATTGACAGTGCCGCGGGGAGGGATAGCGGACAACTTAAGCTGTATGCCGGTGCGCTGGTTGTGCTGGTGGTGATGATCCGGTGTCTTTCCTTAGGTTTGGGACTGCTGAATACGAAGACGAATGCGCTTCTTTTAAAAGAAATGCGGTCTATGATTCTGAAGAGCCTGTTGGGGAAACAGTATGCGGGATTGAATGGCTACCACAGTGGGGAATTGGTCAATCGCATGTTCTCGGATGTAAATGTTGTCAAAAACGGCATCGTGGAGATCGTGCCGGGGGTGGCCGGCATGGGCGTGAGCTTTCTCGGAGCCGCGGCTATTTTGATCGCCATGGACTGGAGATTTGTGGTGGTGCTGGTTCTGGGAGGAATGCTGGGACTTCTGCTATTGATCCTGTTCAGGAAACCCATGAAGCAAAGGCATAAAGAAGTACAGGAAAAAGAAGGACAGCTGCATGCGATGCTGCAGGAAACTTTGGAGAATCTGCGACTGATCAAGGCGAGTGGCTCTGAAAAGCGGATAGAGTACCAGATGGATGTACGGCAGCAGCATTTTCAGGAAGCACAGATGCGAAAGGGCGCTTTTTCTGTGTATATGAACAACAGTATCAATCTGATTTTCCAGTTTGGGTGGCTGTTTTGTATGCTCTGGGGCGGCTTTGGCATTTACAGGGGAAATCTGACATACGGAATGCTGGCGGCGATCATCCAGCTGGTGGGGCAGATTCAAAAGCCGATCGCAAGTGCCGCAGGAGTAGCCGGTCAGGTCTATGGAACCATCAGTTCCGCGGAGCGATTGAAAGAGATCCTGGAGCTTCCGGAAGAGGAGAATGGTGTTTGTGCAGACGGAAGAGAACTTTACAAAGATTTTTCGGCAATACAGATGCGTAATCTGTGCTTTTCCTATGGAAAAGACAGGCAGCCTGTGCTGGAACAGGTGAATATCCGCATCGGAAAAGGCGATTTTGCTGCTGTGACAGGTATTTCGGGTGGAGGCAAGAGCACACTGTTTCAGCTCCTTTTGGGAATTTATCAGCCAAGTAGTGGGCAGGTGGGCTTCTGCTTTGATAATGGGACAGAGGAGATGCCGTCCCGCAGGATGAGATCGCTCTTTGCTTATGTTCCTCAGGGAAATACACTATTTTCCGGTACACTTCGGGAGAATTTTACCATGTTTACGGATGACGCCACCGATGAAGAGATCCTGCAGGCAGCAAAAGCGGCCTGTATCGAACGGTTGATTGTGAAAAGTGATGCCGGACTGGATACGGTCATTGGAGAACGGGGAATCGGATTGTCGGAAGGTCAGGCTCAGCGTGTAGCCGTGGCGAGGGCTTTACTTAGCCGGGCACCGATCCTGTTACTGGATGAAAGCACCAGTGCGCTGGACGAAGAGACGGAGGCAAAGCTGCTTGGGAACATTGCGTCGCTGAAGGAGAAGACCTGTTTGATCGTGACGCACAGGAAGGCGGCACTTAAGATTTGCGATTATCGGATCCATATTGAGAATGGCGGAGTAAAGAGAATGGAAATATCGACGTGAGGTTACTGACGTAAAGAACGCCCTGACCACGACTTGCATAATGCTAATGCAAAGGAATACTGGGACGGTAGAAATACTCTGATCTAGCTGAATAGAATCCGTTTGTTTCGTGCAGACTACACTTGATGATGATGGATAATCCGGCGAAGAAAGGCAGGAAGAAAAGCGGGAATCAAGTGTCCTCTTGAAAACCGCGTCAGCTATTGTTACAATAAGATAACAGTGAATGAAGTGTAGTTTAGGGAAAGGAGCGGACTGATGACGGACAGAGGACTTTTGAAGCTTACGGTCGGGATAGAAAGCTTTGAAAAAATCCGGATAGAAGGGTTCTACTATGTTGATAAAACGGCGATGATTCGGGACCTGTTGTGCAAATGGGGTGAAGTGAATTTATTTACCAGACCCAGACGATTTGGTAAGTCGCTGAATATGAGCTAAGAAGAAATGTAAGGTAATGAGTGTAAAAGTACAGAATTAACAGTATAAGCTGTTAATATATACGCTGGTAGGGATGGAATCGGCACAGGACTTCGGGGAAATGATCTATTATGTACTGAAACAGATCCTGACAGATTGTTACTTCATGGTTATGGGGGACGTATCGCAGAATATCCATTATGAGACCGGTATGAATGACTGGGAAGGATTAAAAGAAGCTCTTTTTGAGCAGAAAAAAGACAGTAAAATTGTGCAAAAACGCGAGAAAAACATGCAAAATAAATCGATATTTATGCATCTTTTCCGATGGATGCGTGTTATAATACACGTGTAACAAGGAAATACTTAACTGACCTGTATTTGTAAGAGAGTATGAAGAAAGGCCGCTAAGCAATCAGTTCTGTAGGAGGAAAAGATAAATGAATACTTTGAAAGCTGAAAAAAGAGACATGGAAACGAAAGCAAAAAAGCTTAGACGGGAAGGATTTGTTACCGGAAACATTTTTGGAAAAGAAATTGAAGGATCTATACCGGTCAAAATGGAGAAAGCAGAAGTAGATAAGCTCCTTAAGACGAAAAACAAAGGAAGCCAGATCGTCCTGGATGTGGATGGACAGAAGATGCATGTACTGATCAAAGAAGTAGATTACAACACCTTGAAGAAACAGGTGGATGAAGTGGATTTTCAGGCATTGGTAAGTGGAGAGAAAGTTCATTCGGTTGCAGAAGTTGTTCTGTTGAACCACGAGATGGTCATGGAAGGTGTGCTGGAACCGGTATTGACTGAAATCGCATATAAGGCAGTTCCGGAAGCACTTGTTGAGAAGGTCGAGATTGACGTGGCAAATATGAAACCGGGTGAGTCTGTGAAAGTGAAAGATCTGCCGATTGCATCGAATAAAGATATTGATCTGATGACGGATCTGGAGATGACAGTGGTCACCGTTCTGGAAGCACACAATGCGGTAGTTGATGATACAGAAGAGGAAACAGTGGAAGAAGCTTAGGCGGAGTTTAAAAGAGAGTTTTAATTGAACTGTGAGAATGCCTTTATTCAAGTATGCGTATGTTTGCTTGGATAAGGGCATTTTTGTATAATGTAAAACATCGATTTTAATAATTGGATGAAACCGTTATAGGCAGTAGACAGAACATTTGGTATAATATTAATATAGTGTCTCGAAAATAACTGGACTGTAAGATAGAAATACTGAATGAATGAAATACAAAACCATATGCAGGAAAGAGAGAAAAAAGATGATTATAGGAACGCATATGTCCATTGCCGGAGGACTGGAGAAGACGGCAAAAAATGTAGTGAAAATGGAAGCAAACACCATGCAGATTTTCAGCCGGAATCCGAGGGGATCGAATTTTAAAGTGCCGTCGGAGAAAGAAGTATCAGAATTTCAACGAATCCGAAGAGAGAATAACTTTGGACCTGTTCTTGCACATGCTCCGTATACGATGAATCTTGCCAGCCCAAAGCCGGAGGTTTATGAATTCGCATGCACCGTGATCCGCGAGGATGTTGCCAGAATGGATGCACTTGGAATCGAGAATATGGTATTCCATCCGGGAAGCCATACCGGGATCGGAGTGGAGGCCGGTATTCAAAATATTATCGCAGGGCTGAATCAGGCGATTACCGGGAAAGAGAAGATTACAGTGCTTCTGGAGACGATGACCGGAAAGGGGACAGAAATAGGCGATCGATTTGAACATCTGAAAGCAATCAGAGATGGGGTGGATCATCCGGAACGGATCGGAATCTGTCTGGATACCTGCCATGTATTTGCGGCAGGATATGATATCGTGAAGAATCTGGACGGTGTGCTGGAAGAATTCGATAAAGCTCTGGGGCTGGATCTGCTGCGGGCGATTCATCTCAATGACAGTATGACGCCGTTTGAATCGCATAAGGATCGGCATGCAACGATCGGGAACGGCGAGATTGGACTGGAACCTTTGTTGAATGTACTGAGACATCCGGCATTGAAAGAGTTGCCTTTCTATCTGGAAACACCGCTGGATGATGCAGGACATAGGGATGAGATAAAAATGTTGAAAGAGATGATATAGAGGGGGACTGCGAACTCGTCCCCTCTAGTCACTCTATAACTTGCTCTTTCTCCGATTGCACAGATCAAAAAGCCTCAGCGTAGCCGGACTCTTTTTCCGTAGTTTCGCGACGCAAAAGAATCGGTGTAATAATCTTATGAACCGGTTTTTCCGGCAGGTGTGGACGGCGTTTTTTACGTTCAGTCATCTGATCGACTAAAAGGCTGACAGCCTCACCCGCGATGATGTTGATCTGCTGGCCGATGGTACTGATTGGCATGACAGCTTCTCTTGAAATCGGAGAATTGTCAAAACCGATGATCAGATAGTCATCCGGCAAGAATCCGTATTTCCGGAACAGAATATTCAGAAGTACATTTGCATGGGTATCATTTGAAATAAAGATACCTTTTTTCATGCCCTGGTACTCTTGCTCAAGTTCTTCGACAATCGAAAACAGTACATCGTAAGTACTTTCGAAGCTGTGCCCCATTTCCCGGACATATGTCTTGTGATTCAACTGTCTCTCTTCGCATAGATCAAGAAATCCCTGTAGTCGTCCGTAGGACGGAACGGACTTTGCAGTTGGGGAATTGATGTGGATCAGTATGTTACATTTGTGCCAGGCAAGCAGGCTGGTGGCCTGATAGCCACCCATGTAGTTGTCGGTGTTTACACTTGAGACAAACTCATCCTCTCTCTCGATGGTTACAACAGGAATCTGAAGGGAAGCGAGTTCTCGTGAGGGAATAGTATGGCTCATGATAATCAGACCTTCGATCTTGTATGCCATCAGTTCCTGAATATAGCAGCGTTCTGTCTCTTCGTGTTCGTTCCCTATAAACACAAGGAATTTGTAACCGAATTTTTCGTATGAAGCGAGTATCTGATTCAACATTTCAGAATAATAGTGGTGGTATAGATCCGGTACGATCACGCCGATGAATTCTGTCTTGCCGTTCGCGAGAATTCGGGCTACTTTATTCTCTTTATAATTCAGTTTCTCCAGCGCATCGGCGATAATCTGCTGATTTTCCAGAGTGAGCGAATCCGGATTATTGAAATAACGGGAAATCGTTGTTTTGGAAAAATGGGTATATTCCGCAATGTCACTGAAGGTTACGTTTTTCTTGGTTCCCATAACCTCCTCCTTTTCTCCTCTCTTGAGGGTACTGAGATCACGCTTTTGAATACGAAAGCGGAGATTCAGGTAGCACTGGAGAAGATGGGAGCGGCTTTTGAAGAGAAATCCGGAGTTCATGTGGAGGTTATGCCGGTAACGGACGGAGATTCACCCTATACGAAGATGGTCAGCCTTTATAACTCAGGAAATCCGCCTACACTGGCGATTCTGGATACCACAGATGTGATTGCGCTTGCTGAGGAGAAAGCGGCGGATCTGACAGAAGAACCGTGGACTGCGGAAGCGGAAGAGTATTTGACAAGGATTAACGGAAAAGTATACAGCTTCCCACTTTGTATTGAGGGAAGAGGTCTGATCTACAATAAGAAAGTGATTGAAGATGCATTGGGAGAAGAATTCGATCCGAAATCCGTTACTACTCTGGATGAGTTTGTTGGATTGCTCGACAGACTGGTGGATGCGGGAATCGAAAAGCCTGTTTCCCTTGCAAAGGAAGACTGGTCACTGGGGGCACACCATCTCCAGTACATATATGAGACCTATGACGGCACTTCTGAGGGTGCGGCGAAGATAATTGAAGAATTGAAAAACGGAGATTTGAAAGTTGAATCTTACGATCGCGTTTATGAATTACTGGATATGTTCGATGTCCTGAAGAAATATAACGTGGCAAAGGGTGATCCGCTGGGAGCAGACTACGATGAGATGGCAATTGACCTGGCAGACGGAAAAACGGCTTTCTGGTTCAACGGAAACTGGGCTTGGCCGAATCTTGAGGAAGCCGGAGCGGAAACTGAGGATGAATATGGTTTCCTCCCGTATTTTATGAACAATGATCCGGACGATTTCGTGAACTGCAGGATTCAGGCTTCTCCGTCCAAACAGGTGATGAATGATCACTGGTCTATTCTGGGATCTGCAATGCAGAAATATCTCGCGGGCCGCAGTGACAGGGAAGAACTGATTGAGTCAATTCAAGATTACTGGGATGAACAGGAATAAGAAAGGGATGGAGTTATGGAATCAAATAATAAAGGAAAAGATTTCTGTATGTTTGCGTTACCGGGGCTGTTTTGCTTCGTGGCAGTTGTGATTGTTCCGTTTGTATATGGTGTTTACCTTACGCTGACAGACTGGAATGGTGTATCAAAGGTTAAAAATTTTGTGGGGCTTAAGAATTTCGCAGGAGTGATGAGAGACGGTCAGTTCTGGACATCCCTGCTTCTGACCTTCAAATATGTGATTGTGGTGGTATTGCTGGTAAATGTACTCGCCTTTGGAATCGCGTATCTTTTGACCAGAGGAATGAAAGGTCAGAATTTCTTCCGGGCCGGATTCTTTACGCCAAACCTGATCGGAGGTATCGTACTTGGTTATATCTGGCAGTTTGTATTTTCCAGAGTATTCGTAAGTATTGGGGAGACGACCGGATGGAAATTGTTCGAGGTGTCATGGCTGTCAGATCCGGACAAGGCGTTTGCGGCGTTGGTGCTGGTGTCTGTTTGGCAGCTTTCTGGATATATGATCCTGATCTATGTGGCAGGATTTATGGGACTCAGTGAGGACGTGATGGAAGCGGCACAGATTGATGGAGCTTCCGGATTTGTGAAATTAAAAAGTATTATCATGCCACTTATGATGTCATCGGTTACGATTTGCCTGTTCCTGACATTATCACGTGCATTTATGGTTTACGATGTGAACCTGTCATTGACAGCAGGCGCGCCTTACGGAACAACAGAGATGGCGGCAATGCACGTGTATGAGAAGGCATTTACATCCAGACAGTTTGGTGTAGGTCAGGCGGAAGCGTTGATATTATTTGTGATTGTGGCTTGTATCAGTGGAATTCAGGTATACCTGACGAAGAAGCAGGAGGTGGAAGCATAATGAAGCAGACAAAAGTTGGAGGAAATAAGAAAAAAGCAGCAGATATGCTTGCGATGCTGGGACTTATCATTATTTTTGCAGCGTACATGTTCCCGTTTTTGATGGTAGTGATCAACTCTCTGAAACAGAAGAGAGACATTATCAAGAGCCCGTTTTCATGGTTGTTTACAATCAAAGGCCTGTCATTTGACAATTTTGTAAAAGCATTTACACAGATGGATTTCTTGAACGCATTCAAGAATTCGCTGATCGTGACGGTTTCGGCAACTCTGCTTGTGACGCTGTTTGCGGCAATGCTTGCGTATTATATAGTTCGAAATAACAATGTGATCTCAAAAATTACATTTGCCCTGATGGTGGCTTCCATGATCATTCCGTTCCAGGCACTTATGATTCCGTTGGTTAGTATTTACGGAGGCACACTGAATATTCTGAATCACCGGGCAACCCTGATCTTCCTGCATACAGGATTTTCAATGGCAATGTCAGTATTCATGTTCCACGGATTTATCAAAGGAAATATTCCGATTGCACTGGAAGAAGCGGCTTACATTGACGGATGTACACATTCACAGACCTTCTTTAAGGTCGTACTCCCGCTTCTTAAGCCGATTATTTCCACGATGGTCATCCTGAATTCTATGGCTTTCTGGAATGACTTCCTGCTGCCGTCGCTGGTTCTGACAGATAAGAAGCTGTTGACGCTGCCGCTTTCAACGTACAGTTTTTATGGAACCTACTCTGCGGATTATGGTACAATTATGGCAGGTCTGCTGCTTTGTGTGATTCCGATCCTGGTTCTGTATATTATCCTTCAGAAACAGATCATCGGCGGAGTGGTAGCAGGTGCAGTAAAATAAAAGGATGGCTTGAATATGATGAGAAATGTATTGCATTTAAAAGCTCCGGGAAACTGGATCAACGATCCGAACGGATTTATATATTACAAAGGAAAATACCATTTGTTCTATCAGCATTTCCCGTATGCTCCTGTGTGGGGAACCATGCACTGGGGGCATGCGGTGAGTGAAGACCTCGTTCATTGGGAACATCAGGGCATTGCGTTGTTCCCGACGAAAGAATACGATCAGAATGGTGTGTTCTCCGGCAGTGCGCTGGAAGTGGATGGAAAGCTGTATTTGTACTATTCTGCTGTAAAATATCTGGAAGCGGAAAGTGAAAATATCCATATGGCAAAGAACGGAAAATTTGAGACCAGCCAGGCGCTGGTGATTTCTGAGGATGCAGTGCATTTTGATAACTGGAAAGAAAAAATGCAGATCATACCTGTAAACCATGATGATGCACAGGCACACGCCGTACATACGAGAGATCCGAAGGTATGGAAAGAAGGAGACACGTATTATATGGCGCTCGGAAGTACCTTCAGGGAAGAGACTGGTAGGCTTGTGATCTATACCAGTAAGGACGGGATACACTGGGATTTTGCGAATCAGATGCTGGATGGCAGATTCGGAAAGATCCTGGAATGCCCGGATATTTTCAGAGTGGGAGATGACTGGGTGTTTGAAGGTTCGGCGATGTATATCGGAGATCCGGAAGAAGGGTATGAAAGTCACGCAATCTGTGCCCCGGCTGTATTTGAGCCGGGGAAATGTGAACTGTCCATTTCGGGAGAGTGCAAGTATATGGATTATGGAATGGATCTCTATGCACCGCAGACCAATCTGGATAAAGATGGCCGGAGAGTGATGATAGGATGGATGCGTATGCCACAGGCAGTGAAAGAAAAAAACGGTATGGAGTGGAATGGGATGATGTGTCAGCCAAGAGTCATAGATGTGGAAAACGGACATATCTTTTTCCGGGTTCATCCGGAAGTAAGAGCATATTTTAATCAAGAAACACCGATTCCGGAGAAATTGGATTATTCTCGTCCTTTCTGTCTGAAAATGAATCTGGAGGAGGGAGAAATCCTGAATATCGGAGGGTACCGTATCTGGATGGAAAATGGTGCGGTACATACAGACAGAAGCATTGTTTTTGCAGGAATGAAAAGCTGTTCGCTGATTGGCAAAAGTCCGGATGTATCCGGAAGGTGTGAACTTGAGATTTTCGTTGATAAAAATCTGATTGAAATCTTTATAAATGACGGAGAATTTGTGATCAGCCATGTTGTATATGGATTGGGAGAATGTATGGAACTGTCCTGCAGTTCCGGGAAAAAAATTCTGTTTTTGCGGCATGGCGGGGATGAAGAGATGTAAGTTGTTTTTCACACAGTAGCCGGTATTTACTGCGGGCTACGTGCCGGGAGCGTACATGAGCCACGATGTAAAAGGGGCAGCAAAAAATATACGGATTCGTTGTTGCAAGATGAAATGTCAGGGTGCTATAATACCTGCGGAGATAGTATTCCAAGGAAACTATACTCTGTCTGATTCACTGTGATTTTCATGCCGAAATGATTTGGGAAAGGAAGTTGAAGATGACAGTAGAAATGCTTAAAGGGAAGATACATCGTGCGACTGTTAAGCAGGCTGAACTGGATTATGTGGGAAGTATCACAGTAGATGAAGATCTGTTGGATGCAGCCGGTGGAGCGTGTAGAGAAGGATGTCCTGGCGGCGATGGCTGTCTACATCGGTAAAACGAGACTGATCGATAATTTCAGTTACGAGGTGTAGGCGATGGAAAAAATAATGAAAAAAATCGGGAGAATCAGTTCATTTCTTACGAGATACATCGGAGTGATCATTATTATTTTTTCTATAATAGCCTTCTGTTGGCGTGACGGATTTGCATGGACGACAAATTATACATCCATGTTCCTCGGGATTGCCATGTTTGGAATGGGACTCACAATAAAAATGGGAGATTTTCAGGTCGTATTTTCCAGACCGAAAGAAATACTCATCGGATGTCTGGCTCAGTATACGGTCATGCCGCTTCTGGCGTGGATCCTTGCGGTCGTGCTGAAATTACCGGAAGATCTGGCATTAGGAGTGATCCTGGTAGGATGCTGCCCGGGCGGGACTGCGAGTAATGTGATTACATATATTGCGGGAGGGGATGTAGCATTGTCGGTTGGTATGACGATCGTATCAACACTCCTATCACCGCTTGCGACCCCTTCTTTAGTATACTTTCTTGCCGGCGCATGGGTGGAGGTTTCCTTTGCCGCAATGGTGCTTTCTGTTGTGAAGGTGATACTGGTTCCGGTTCTTTTTGGAATCCTTATCCGAAGTATTCTGGGAAAACAGATTCAGAAGATATCTGAGATTCTGCCCCTGATATCGGTGGTATCCATTGTGATGATCATTTCAGGAATCGTCGCGGTGAATGCAGATAAGATCATCAGCTGCGGCATACTGGTTCTGGGAGTCGTAATCCTTCATAATCTGTGCGGAATGGGAATCGGATTGGCGGCGGCTAAGTTCCTGAAGGTACCGTATGATAAAGCGACTGCGATCGCCATCGAAGTGGGGATGCAGAACAGCGGACTTGCGGTTTCACTTGCGACAGTCAATTTTGCGGCGAATCCGCTTGCAACTTTGCCGGGGGCGATTTTCAGCGTGTGGCATAATATGTCCGGTTCTGTTTTTGCGGGAATGCGCCGCAGAGGAGAAAGACAAGAAACAAATGCGAATGTACGGGAAGAGAAAATGGAATGTGCATAGACGAATAAATAGAAAAATACCAGGAAACGTTTGAAACGTCCTGGTATTTTTTATGAACATTCCGATTATCAGTCAATAGAATTGTCGGGTTCCGGTTCCGTAACCGTTCCCGAGAGCATGCGGACCGGGCTGGATTTGTCGATATCCTCAGCGATCTTCTGAGCTTTCAGAAGAATATCCGTTATTTCGGTTTCTTCTTCGGCCTCTTCCGGTACAAAGCAGCGTGCACTTTCGTCCGGAAACAGATGATTCTTAAGCTTAAATGCCATGAGAAAGGCTTCGAGTTCCTGCTGAAGCGCATCCTTGTAGAATTCAAAGTAGAATTTGATTTCTGTTTTTTCAAAATTCGTACAAATGCATCCGCATTGACTGCCGTGGGTGCGGCTCTGGCGGCGGAAATATTCCGGATCCCCTGTTACCATATAGAAAATCTGAACCAGAAGGTTCTCTTCAATATCACTTTCATATGTAAACCAGTGCTTACTCAGTGTGTCCTTCTGCAGGGACTCTTCATCAATATCGTATTTTTTTAATAATTTCTGATAAAGCTTGATTGCAGATTCCCGCTCTCCGCCTTCTCCGCGCTCGGCAAGAGCTTTGATTTTTAATAATTTGGCTTCTAATTTGTTCTCATCCACTGAAATAGTTCCCCTTATTATTTTGTCGCTGTTGCCATTATACCACAAGATGGTAAGAATGTGCTTTGTGATTTGCTAAAATATTAAGTTTTATATAAACTCTTTACCGTATCGGGAAGAATGTGCATTTATGTAATAGTATACAAAGATTTACAAGATGGCAGCAGTCTGTTGAAATGCGGATCGGAATATGATACACTTCCACCAAGAACAACCGTGTTGCAGGGTGGCTGACCTCTATTCTACATAGAATGGGGGTGGTGCTGATGGACAAGAAACCTTTTGACTTCAGGGACTTGATGGCTTTTGGAATGTTCATTCTGGCATTGCTGACATTCGTATTTACGTTTATCAGATAATGTTTTAAGGCATAGAAAAACCACCCCGAACTTTGACCGAGACAGGGTGGCGATTCTATGAATTTCCAATTTACTTTTGAGGTCAACCCCTTGTGGGCGGTTGTTCCTTTTCTGTGTCTTAAATATAGCATATCTGGCAGTAGTACGCAAGGACTGAACCAAAAATTGAGGAGAGTTTCTTTAACAATAGTAAAATAATAGCTTCAAAATATTAAGTTTTCTTTAGAATTTGTGAACTGTCTTGTCTATTCCCCTGAGAGTATAGTAAAATATAACCATAAAGAGTAGGCATGGTATGAATTCGAGGCCTGCTCCGGATATTCCATGTTGAGACAGTTATCGAGAAAGGGGAGTATACAATGACAGAAGATTTAATTAAACAGATAAAGGGAATCAAGCAGGCACTGGTGAATGTGGATATGTCAGGTGAGGATTGGGAAGAGAGAGAAGAGATCCTTGAGAAGCTGGAGGATGTCACCACTTATTTGAAGGATGCCATGGGCAAGGGTATTGAGTTCTGATGAGAAGAGTGGATGCACTGATATTTGACATGGATGGTCTGATCTTTGATTCGGAACGGGTGGTGCAGCGAAGCTGGAATGAGGCAGGAACGAAACTCGGTTATGGACGTGTCGGGGAACAGATTTACCATACACTGGGATTTAATGTAAAACAGCGGGAAGTGTATTTTAAAAGAATATATGGTGAAGATTTCCAAATGGAAGAATTCAATAATCTGACGCGGAAAATTTTCTATGAGATTGCGGAGTCGGAAGGGATAGCCATGAAGAAGGGCGTTCGCGAACTGATGAAATTTGCGAAAGAAAGCGGAATTCAGATCGGACTTGCGACTTCATCCAGGCGGGAATACTCTGTCCGTTTGCTCACAGAGGCCGGAATATGGAAATATTTCGACGGATGTGTATTTGGAGATATGGTTACAAAGGCGAAGCCTGATCCGGAGATCTATCTTAAAGCTTGTGAAGCAGTCGGGGTATGCCCTGCAAAAAGCATTGCTTTGGAGGATGCTCCGGCCGGGATTCGAGCATCTCATGCGGCAGGAATGATTCCGGTCATGGTGCCGGATCTTGTTGAACCGACGGAAGAGATTCAGAGTCTTTACTACCGGCGGGTAAATTCCCTGATCGAGGTGATTCCGCTTGTGGAAGAACTGGAGAAATAGAATAAAAGGCAAAAAAGAGCTGTGCTTCAGATGAGGCACAGCTCTTGAATTATAAAAGTCTGAAATCCGGTATAATTATCCGTGAATGATGACTTGACTGAGATTCAGATCCTGATCCAGAAGTACCAGATTGGCAATTTTTCCGGTGGAAATGCTTCCGTAACGGTCATAGATTCCGATTGCTTTTGCCGGATTCATGGTGGCACATGCAATGGCACTTTCCAAAGGGATCTGCATTTCTTTGACAGCGGTTCTCATGCAGTCCATCAGATTGGTTACGGAACCGGCAAGAGCACCATCGCTGACAAGTGTGGCGTATTTCCCCTTTACAGCAACATCCTGTCCGCCAAGTGTATACTGACCGTCTTCCATTCCGGCGGCACGCATGCTGTCACTGATCAGGATCATGCGGTCATCGCCAAACAGCCGGAAGGTAGCCCTGACGACAGACGGATGGATATGCACACCGTCACAGATCAGCTCGGCACGGCAGTGCGGACTGTCGAAAGCGGCACCGACGACTCCCGGAGCACGGTGCGTGAAGGGAGGCATGGCATTGTACAGATGGGTGGCATGTCTGGCACCACGGTCATAGGCTTCTTTGGCGGTCTTATAATCTGCAGTAGTATGTGCCAGAGAAATGGTAACTCTGTCGTGGAGCGCATCGATGAATTCCATTGCGCCCTCATTTTCCGGGGCAATATCGATCAGCTTGATGAGACCGCCTGAACGTTCCTGAAGACTGTTGAAAAGCGCTTCGTCACAAAGCCGGATATGTTCGGCAGCCTGAGCCCCCTTTTTGGCTTCACTTATAAAAGGCCCTTCCATGTTGATACCGACAAGAGAAGACTGTCCCGGACGGGCAGGTGATTCGTTATAGGTACGTGCTGCATCCATAACCTGAGCAAGCAATTCCGGGGACACCGTCATGGTTGCAGGACAGACGGATGTGACACCACAAGAAGCTTCATAGCGAGTGATTGCATCAATCGCTTCTACAGTACCGTCACAAAAATCATGTCCCATGCATCCATGGAAATGGATATCGATTAGTCCCGGGATGGCATAAAGCCCATCTGCATCCAGAACGGATTCAGTTTCGGCAGGTATTAAGGAAGGGCAGATATCCGCAAACACTCCATCTGTAATTCGAATATCCTGCCTGGAAAATGTTTTATCTTCTCTGTAAACAAGTGCATTTCTGATAATCATAATTATTATTCAGCCTTCTTTCTAATGTATGGAACAGATGTTACTGTGGTATTTTGGATAAAGCAGCCTCATCTGCGACCAGTGATACATCCGGATGGAGCTGAAGGATAGAAGCCGGTACTTGCGGAGTGATTGGCCCGAAGAAAGCATCGCGAACAATTTCCGATTTATCTTCTCCACTCACAATAATCAGAATTTTACGGGCATTCATGATCGTGCCGATTCCCATGGTGTATGCCTGCCGCGGAACATCATCGATGGATGCGAAAAAGCGTTTGTTGGCTTCGATGGTTCTTTCCTGAAGGTCTACGCAGTGGGTTTCCTTTGGAAAATGATCAGCCGGTTCATTAAATCCGATATGTCCGTTGTGACCAAGACCGAGAAGCTGAAGATCCACTCCTCCCAGGGAACGGATGATCTCTTCATAATGACGGCATTCTTCCGTGGCGTCTTCTTTTGTGCCATCCGGAAGATAAGAAGCTTTGATATTTACATGATCAAACAGATTCTCATGCATGAAATAGTAGTAGCTCTGGTTATTATCACGCGTAAGTCCCTTATATTCATCCAGATTCACAGTAGTAACCTGTGAAAAATTGATATCCCCCTTATTGTACCAGTCAACCAATTGTTTATAAGTCCCGATTGGTGAAGAACCGGTAGCAAGCCCTAAAACACAGTTCGGTTTCAGAATTACCTGTGCTGAAATAATATTGGCAGCAGTACGGCTCATAGCATCATAATTTTTGGTTTTGTAGATTTTCATAATTTTCCCCTTTCCAATAAACTTATCAGTATTTTGTACTTTCATATGATAAATGTATCAAAAGAAATACTAAAAAACAAGATAGTGCAAATCGAAAGCATGGAAAGTGCAAAAAAAAGCATTAATTGTGCTATTTATTAATATGTAGCATTCTTTATACTGAGTTTCAAAGACAGAGGAGGTAAAATGGCATGTCAAGGACAAGAGGAAGCGGATCAACTGGCAGTCCCCTGCGGCTGCTCTAAAGTGAAATTCATCTGTTTCCCGGTTGCAGGATGTCGGAAACTGAGGTGATATGCTCTGAGGGAAATAGGAGTATATCCTCGTGTCTGGACAAATTGCGGATTATATTTATTATCCCCCCAAAGAGGAGCACCTGCGTGTGCCATTTGTACGCGGATCTGATGATGCCGTCCTGTTTTCAGGTGCACAGTTACCGTGGTCAGTGTATCGCCATTCCCCATGTGCTGCGTATCAATGACTTCATAAGAGAGCTCTGCGCGCTTTGCCTGAGGTGTATCTTTGGAGCAGACGCGGGAAGTATTGGTCTTTCCATCCTTTACAAGATAATCGACCAGTGTTCCGACGGAATTTGGCAATGTGCCACAGCATACAGCGTGGTAGTCCTTACAGAATCCGCTCCCCGTTAGTTGTCGGCTCAGTTCAGCAGCTGATTTAGGGTTTTTAGCAAAAACCATGAGACCGGATACGGGCTGGTCCAGTCTGTGGATCACGGCCAGATAAGGCGCCCTGGAGCCGGACGATGTGGATGCAAGATGATTTTTCAGAATGCTTTCCATATCAGCCTGTCCGAGTTTGCGGGTCTGTACCGGAATCCCTACAGGTTTGTCACAGACAATGATGTCTTTATCTTCATATAATATATTGAGATGTTCCATAATTTTCCTCCGAAGAATTTTTTTGCTTGACTTTTGAAAAAAAGGAAGTTACACTTATCTCCAGTAAAAGGGAGTAGCTTCCATTGATTCGTTTTGTCAGGAAATTCATTGCCGAATTCAGTGTGATACGAAATCGTCATCACGATTATTTAAACATAATCCGGTTCGTATTGTCAATTAGCGAGACTTTTATTGCAATTTTATGCCACAGGTGCAGGGGTTTGCAATAAAAAGTCTTTTTTATTTGCCTAAAATACATTGCTGTATTCAGAAAACGACTCAAAACACAAAACTCAGCACCGCCAAAATATATGATAAAAATGGGAGGAAAAAGTATGGTCTATGTTTTATTGATTCTGGGATTTGTCTTGTTGATTAAAGGAGCAGATTTTTTTGTGGAAGGAAGTTCCAGCGTGGCGAAAATTCTGAAAGTGCCTGCGATTATCATCGGACTTACTGTTGTGGCATTTGGAACCAGTATGCCGGAGGCGTCTGTGAGTATAACTGCAGCGTTGAAAGGACAAAATTCACTTGCTGTAAGTAATGTCTTAGGGTCCAATATGTTTAATCTTCTGATTGTACTTGGCTGTAGTGCGTTGATGAAGCCGCTTCGGGCTACAGATAGTGTGCTTAAGAAAGAATTTCCGTTCTCTATCCTTATAACTGCAGTGATGCTTTTGATGACAACAAGGTTCGCTTTCAGTCAAATCCTTGCAGGCGAAGGTGAATTTGTGCTCGGAAGAGTGAGTGGTGTGATCCTTCTTATCATGTTTGTACTGTTCCTGGTTCTCCAGGTCAAGGAGGCATTGAGAGCACGGAATGCGATGCCGGTTGAGGATTATGCAGTCATGACTCCGGCAAAAAGTGCACTTTTTATTATCGGTGGAATTGCCGGAATCGTTCTGGGAGGAGATCTGGTTGTAGATTCGGCTACGGAGATTGCAGTACGGTTTGGACTGAGCCAGACCTTTATTGGTCTGACGATCGTTGCGATGGGGACTTCCCTGCCGGAACTTGTGACATCCATGGTTGCGGCAAAAAAAGGAGAAAATGATCTCGCTCTGGGAAATGTAGTCGGTTCGAACATATTTAATATACTTCTGATTCTTGGAGCAAGTTCTGCAATCTGCCCCATCACGGTAGATATCAATGCAATATATGATATGTTCATACTGATCGTATTTAGTGTATTTGCGCTGATCTGTGCGAAAAGCCGTAAAGAATTGTCAAAGAAAGAGGGTGTGCTCTTTTTAATGCTGTATGCAGTATATTTTGCTTATATTTATGTGAGATAACTGTGGGAAAATCTGCAAAGACGGGTTGACAAATATAGAAATCTCAATTAAAATTCTGAGTATCTGAAAAGAAGCGATAGACACGTGGACTGTGAAGAGGATTAGTATATATTGGAAGTGGCACAGAGAGGTTTCCGTCTGCTGCAAGGAAACTACATGGAAGATATAGAACCTGCCTTGGAGTTCCTGTATGAAAATACAGCGCACCCGGCGTTAACGGGAAATGAAGTGAACTGTTTTACCATGTAAGACGGTTAATCAGGGTGGTACCGCCGGTTTTCCGGTCCCTTTTGTCAGGGGCGGGAGAACCGGCGTTTTTATCTTGAATGCCAGTTATACTGCACCCCTGAAACAGATCAAAAAATAGAAGAGGAGAGGTTTGACATGGCAAAAGAAAAGAAATTTGTAGAATCAATTACTTCGCGGGATGTAGATTTCGCACAGTGGTATACGGATGTGGTTCGTGAAGCGAAACTTTGTGATTATTCCAGCGTGAAAGGATGTTTGAATTATTTGCCGAACGGATATGCGATTTGGGAAAAGATTCAGGCTGACCTGGATAAGAGATTTAAAGAAACAGGTGTAGAGAATGTTTATCTTCCTGTATTGATTCCGGAGAATCTGTTGCAGAAAGAGAGTGACCATATCGAAGGATTTGCACCGGAAGTAGCATGGGTAACAAAGGGAGGAATGGAACGCCTTCAGGAGAAAATGTGTATTCGCCCGACTTCTGAGACCTTGTTCTGCGATCTGTGGTCAAGAACCGTGCAGTCCTATCGTGATCTGCCGAAGGTATGGAATCAGTGGTGCTCTGTACTTCGATGGGAGAAGACAACCAGACCGTTCCTTCGCTCCAGAGAGTTCTTATGGCAGGAAGGCCATACGATTCATGCGACTTATGAGGAGGCTGAGGAAAGAACACTTACTATGCTCAGAGTATATCAGGAGTTTATCCGGGATTCTCTGGCGATTCCGTTTGTATCAGGTCCTAAGACAGAGAGCGAGAAATTCGCAGGTGCTCAGGACACCTATACGGTAGAAGCTTTGATGCATGACGGAAAGGCACTTCAGTCTGCAACCAGCCATTTCTTCGGAAGCGGCTTCCCGGATGCATTTGACATCAAGTATCTGGATAAGAATAATGAACTTCACAGTGTATATGAGACTTCATGGGGACTTTCCACACGTATTATCGGTGCGATCATCATGGTACACGGTGATGACAGCGGACTCGTACTGCCTCCGAGAATTGCTCCGGTTCAGACGAGAGTGATTCCGATCGCACAGCATAAGGAAGGTGTACTCGAAAAAGCGAATGAACTGGTTGATACATTAGCGAAAGCCGGCTACAGTGTGAAGATCGATGATTCCGAGAAGAGCCCGGGATGGAAATTCAGTGAGCAGGAAATGCTTGGAATTCCGACCCGTATTGAAATCGGACCGAAAGACATCGATCAGGGACAGGTTGTCGTTGTACGCCGCGATACACGTGAGAAGATTATTGTTCCGATCGATGAAATTGCAACCAGACTCGGAGAAATTCTGGAAACGATCCAGAAAGACATGTATGACCGGGCAAAAGCATTCCTTGACAGCCATATTGATACAGCGGTGACCATGGATGAAATGAAAGAGAAATTCAATGAAAACCGTGGATTCATCAAAGCAATGTGGTGCGGAAGCGAAGAGTGCGAGGGCGAGATCAAATACGAGACCGGCGGCGCATCTTCAAGATGCATCTGCAAAGAAGATCCGATCAGTGACACATGTATTTATTGCGGTAAACCTGCGAAACATATGGTTTATTTCGGCAAGGCATATTAAGATAGTATAAAGAACAGGTGAATGTAAAGAAATATGAAGATTCAATTACCTGACAAGGTGCATCATATTATTACAACTTTACAGGATCACGGGTACGAGGCATATGCCGTAGGAGGCTGTGTCAGGGACAGTATCCTCGGACGGGATCCGCAGGACTGGGATATAACAACATCAGCAACGCCTTTGGAAACAAAGGCGTTGTTTGAACGTACCTTTGATACCGGAATTGAACATGGGACGATCACGGTACTTCTGGAGAAAGAAGGCTTTGAAGTGACGACTTATCGGATAGACGGTAAATATGAAGACAGCAGACATCCCAAAGAAGTTCAGTTTACACGCAGTCTGGAAGAAGATCTGAAACGGCGGGATTTTACGATCAATGCCATGGCATATAATGAGGAGGCCGGGCTGGTAGATATTTTTGACGGTCTGCAGGATCTGGATCAGAAAGTGATCCGATGTGTGGGGAATGCAGGGGAACGTTTCTCGGAAGACGCGCTTCGGATTCTCCGCGCAGTGAGGTTTTCCGCTCAGCTTGGATTTGACATTGAAGAGAAGACCCGGGAGGCAATCAGCGATCTGGCATCGAATTTAAGAAATATCAGTGCCGAGCGCATACAGGTGGAACTCGTCAAATTGCTGGTATCTCCGCACCCGGAGCGCATCCGGCTGGCATATGAACTTGGTATCACATCCGTGATTCTCCCGGAATTCGACGTTATGATGGTAACAGAGCAGGAGAATCTTCATCACTGCTATCATGTCGGCGAGCATACGATCCATACGATGATGAACATTGCGCCTGAGAAGGTACTGCGGCTTACCATGCTTTTTCATGACATGGGAAAACCGGTGACGAAATCGATCGATGAGAAAGGGGTCGCACATTTCAGGGGACATGTATGTGTCAGTGAAGAGATCGCAAGAAGGATTCTGCAGCGCCTCAAGTTTGATAATGATACTATAAGAAAGGTAAGCAAGCTGGTGCGTTTTCATGATTACAGAATGCCGGCTGCTTCGAAATATGTGCGGCGTGCAATGAACAGGATCGGAGAGGACTTATTCCCGTATTATCTGTTGGTGCAGCGTGCCGATATTGCCGGACAAAGTGAGTATCAGAAGACGAAGAAGATAGAAAATCTTGAGCAGATAGAAAAATTATATAAAGAAATTCTGGAATTGAAACAGTGTGTATCGCTGAAGGGCCTTGCCGTGACGGGACGTGATCTGATCGAGGCGGGAATGGAACCGGGGCCCCAGATCGGCGAGATGTTGGAAACGCTTTTAAAAGAAGTGATTGATGATCCTGAAAAGAATGAGAAGAAAGTTCTTCTAAAAATGGTATCTCGGGGCATACACTAGAAAGACATGAAAACGAAACGTGCAGGGGGATGCCATGAAAGATTATGGGATTAGTGTCTTAGAACAATACCAGATGGAAGTAAACAGCACCCACAGAATCAGGGGTGCTGTTTTGTGCGATACGGATCGCGGGCTGTTTCTTTTAAAAGAAGTATATATTGCACCGAAAAGGCTGCCCGTGCTCATCGAACTGTACAAAACGCTGAATGAAAGCGGAATCTGTATGGTGGATATGCCACTGGCAAACAAAGAGGGAGCGTATATTACGACGGCTGATGACGGAACCGGGTATATGGTAAGACGATGGTTCCAGGGGAGAGAATGCGATGTACGCCGGGAAGCGGAGCTGCTGGAGGGAACGAAATACCTGGCAAAGCTGCACAAACTGATGCGGATACCCGGTGAGGACACAACGGGAGCCGAAATCAGTTTTCCGCTGGAAGAGGAATTCAGGCGGCATAACCGGGAACTGCGGAAGGTGCGTACGTTCATTTGCCAAAGAAGTGTCAAAGGAGCATTTGAGACGGAATTCCTGAAAGGCTGTGACCGGATGTACGAATGGGCAGAAGGGGCGAACGAGCATCTGAAAGAGACCGGATACCGACGGTTATGGCAGGAGGCACAGGAGAAAGGGACCTGGGTTCACGGAGACTACAATTATCATAATCTGCTATTTTGCAAAGAGGGATTGGCAGTTACCGGATTTGACCGTGCGCACAGAGAACTCCAGTTGGATGATTTTTATTATTTCCTGAGAAAAACAATGGAGAAATACAGGTATGATGAGCGTCTCGGTTATAAAATGCTGCGAATGTACGATGCGGAAATAACACTCGGGAAAAAAGAAAGGGATTATCTTGCAGTGAGGCTCGCTTACCCGGAGAAGTTCTGGAAAATTGTGAATTTGTATTACCACTCGAATAAAGCATGGATTCCGGAGAAAAATGTTGAAAAACTGAGGACGGCAATTCGCCAGAATGAGGAAAAGAAGCGCTTTTTATCGAATATATTTGCTTTTCATTTATAGCCAAGTAGTGTATAATAGGGATAAAGCGAGTACCAGAATGTGCCCTTGAGGGAGAAATGTACTCAGAACAAATGGAGGTACAAAAAAGAGATGGAAGAATATGTAAAGAGATACGAAGAATGGTGTACTAACCCGTATTTTGACGCGGACACACAGGCAGAACTGAAAGCAATTGCTGATAATGATGGGGAAATCAAGGAGCGCTTTTACAAAGATCTGGAGTTTGGTACAGCAGGACTCCGTGGTGTGATCGGAGCCGGAACGAACCGCATGAATATTTACACTGTTAGAAAGGCAACACAGGGACTTGCGAACTATATCATCAAAGCAGGTGCGAAGGAACGCGGAGTGGCGATCGCTTACGACTCACGCCGTATGTCCCCGGAATTCGCAGATGAAGCAGCACTTTGTCTGGCAGCGAACGGAATCAAAGCATATGTATTCGAATCACTTCGCCCGACACCGGAACTGTCTTTTGCAGTGCGTGAACTGAAGTGTATTGCCGGTATCAACATTACGGCCAGCCACAATCCGCCGGAATATAACGGATATAAAGTATATTGGGAAGATGGAGCACAGATTACTCCTCCGCATGATAAAGGTATCATGGATGAGGTTCTTGCTGTTACCGATTATACAACGATGAAGACGATGGGACTGGAAGAAGCGAAAGCGGCCGGTCTCTATGAAGTGATTGGACAGGCTATTGATGACGCACATATTTCCAGATTAAAAGAGCAGGTACTGCATCAGGATGCGATTGATGCAGTGGGTAAGGATCTGAAGATCGTATACAGCCCTCTTCACGGAACCGGAAATATACCTGCCAGACGTGTACTTAAGGAACTTGGCTTTGAAAATGTATATGTTGTGAAAGAACAGGAACTCCCGGATGGAGAATTCCCGACCGTTTCTTATCCGAATCCGGAAGCAGAAGAAGCATTTGAACTTGGACTTAAGCTTGCAAAAGAGGTAGATGCCGATCTGGTACTTGCAACAGATCCGGATGCAGACCGACTTGGAGTGCGTGTAAAAGATAAAGACGGCGTATACCATACATTAACAGGAAATATGTCAGGATGTCTGCTCGCTGATTACGAGATTGGACAGAAGAAAGCCTTGAAAGGCCTTCCGGAAGACGGATACCTGATCAAGACGATCGTTACTTCCAATCTGGCGGATGCCATTGCAAAAGGATATAATGTAGGACTGATCGAAGTCCTGACAGGTTTCAAATATATCGGACAGCAGATTCTTGGATTTGAAACAAGTGGAAAGGGTGAATATCTTTTTGGATTTGAGGAAAGCTATGGATGTCTGATCGGAACACATGCAAGAGATAAAGATGCAATCGTAGCAACAATGGCTCTTTGCGAAGCAGCAGCTTACTATAAGACAAAAGATATGACATTATGGGATGCAATGGTTGCAATGTACGAGAAATATGGTTATTACAAGGATGATATCAAGTCAATCACCATGAAGGGAATTGAAGGACTTGAAAAGATCCAGAACATCCTGCAGACACTGCGCAATAATCCGCCGGCTGAGATCGGTGCTTACAAGGTGCAGAAGGCAAGAGATTATCAGGCAGATACAATCAAAGATCTGGCAACCGGCGAAGTAACACCGACAGGCCTTCCGAAGTCCAACGTTCTTTATTATGAACTGAATGATGATGCATGGGTATGTGTTCGTCCGTCAGGAACCGAACCGAAAGTAAAATTCTATTATGGAATTAAGGGAACTTCTCTTGAAGATGCAGATGCTAAATCAGAAGAACTTGGAAAAGCAGTGCTTGCTATGGTGGATCAAATGTTGTAGAAAACAGTTTGTCCGGAAAGAATTGTATTTCGGTGTTCCTAAGAAGGATTTAGGCTTGACAAAGGCTTTAAAACCCGATATAACTTTACATAGGGCATTCTGCAAGGACGCAGTCAGCCTTTAGTACGAGGTAGAATACAGTTGGTATTCGAGTGATTATGATACAGGAGGAAATATTCATGAACAAAACAGAATTAGTGGCAGCAGTGGCAGAGCAGGGAGAGGTTTCTAAAAAAGATGCAGAAAAAGTGTTAAAAGCTTTTGTTGATGTAGTTACAGAAGAACTGAAAAAAGGGGAAAAAGTTCAGTTGGTAGGTTTTGGAACATTTGAGGTAAGTGAAAGAGCTGCAAGAGAAGGAAGAAATCCTCAGACCGGTATGACCATGAAGATTGATGCCTGCAAAGCGCCGAAGTTTAAAGCAGGAAAAGCTTTGAAAGATGCTGTAAACGCATAATTGGTTTTGGATTGATGAATGTAAATAGAGAGCGCTGGCCGCTCTCTATTTTTGTAGGAGAAATAATGATATGAGATTAGATAAGTTTTTGAAGGTATCGCGCCTGATCAAGCGCAGGACTGTGGCAAATGAGGCATGTGATGCCGGAAGAGTTATGGTGAACGGTACGGTAGCAAAGGCATCCGTTAAAGTGAAAAAAGGGGACATTATTGAGATTCAGTTCGGAACAAAGACTGTAAAAGTGGAAGTGCTTGAGCTAAAGGAAACTACAAAGAAGGACGAAGCTGCCGAGTTGTTCCGATACCTGTAATTCTATAAAGTTTTTAACATATATTATCCCATACATTCATAAAATGATATCAAGGCACTGAATGACCGGAACATATCCGGATCATGGGTGAATGCGCGGAGGGATCCGCATGTATCATAGATGGAAAGGTTGGGGGTAGTGGTGGAAGAAAGTAAGATGCCGAAAACGCACAATCATAAGCTTGTAATCAACAACAGAAAAACCAGTATGGTGACGGGAGTTCTGGATGTATTGTCGTTTGACCTAAATGAAATCCTGCTGGAAACGGATCAGGGAATGCTTATGGTGAAAGGAACGGACATGCATGTGAACCGTTTAAGCCTGGAAAAGGGCGAGGTGGATTTGTCGGGGAATATTGACAGTGTGGCATATTCCAATATTAATTCGGCAGGAAAACAAGGTGAAAATTTTTTGACAAAACTTTTCCGGTAACCGAATATGTTGGGAATTGAAAAAGAGTTTTTGGTGTTCCTTCACGCAATCATAACCGGAGTTTTTGTGACTGCTGTATATTTAAGTCTTAGGGTGCTGAGAAGGATTTTCCGCCATGCATTATGGGTGATCAACATAGAAGATTTCATATATTGGATTTTTGTATCACAGTACTTTTTTGTGCAAATTTACCACACAAGTAATGGTGAGATAAGGTGGTATTTTGTACTAGGTGTTGTGATTGGGGCGATTTTGATGCACTTTTTCGTTGCTTTTACAAAAAAAATCGATCAAAAATTATCTGATTTGATGGAGAAAAAAAACGGAAAAACTATTGATAAATCTGGGGAAAAAAGATAATATTATTTTACAATTGTGGATTTTATATAAGTAATAATAGGGAATATACCGGTTGGAAACAACAGTAAAGGGTGAGTATATATAATGGGAAGCTTAAAGCAGAAGAATCGGAAGATCCGGAAAGGACATTCGAAGAGCAGGCTTCAGAATCATAAGAGAAGTGTGTTGGCAATCAGCAGTATTATTGTGATGCTCAGCGCAGTAATTGTTATTCATGGAATGGCGTTACAGGCGAGAAACAAAGAATACATGGCTCAGGAAGCAGAACTTATGGCACAGCTGGATGATGAGAAGGATCGCTCGGAAGAGATTGATAAACTGAAAGAATATGTGGGAACAGATGAATATATTGAAGATGTTGCGAAAGAGAAGCTGGGATTGATTAAGCAGAATGAGATCCTGTTTAAGGCGGCTAATTGATGACGTATTCACGAATGATGAGCTTTGGAAGAGATTCCAGAGCTCTTTGTATTATAGTAAGGGAGGCAGGCAGATGGGAGAAAACAGAAACGAAGTGACGGTGATGCAAAGTCCGTATGTAACGCAGGCGGACAAGTTTGCCAAGTCCCTTAGACATCTGGCGGATACATTTCTGAAAATGGAAGGAACCAGGGAGGGTTTCAGTGCTGAGGAAGTTCAGGAAATGATCAGACAGATAGAGGATCGGGTGTGCGGTTCCTGTGAGCGGAGGGAGCATTGTACCGGACAGAACAGGGAACAGATCGATCTGCTCATTTATGAATTGCTTTGTGCGGTGGAAAAATACGGTACTGAACTGAATGTAGAGATGAAACGAAAACTTCAGAAAAGCTGTATTCAGGCGCCTCGTTTTCTCAGGACTATTCTGGATGTGTTTCAGGAAGCAAAGAAAACACTGATTTGGAACAATAAAATGATCTTAAACCGGGAAGGATGCGCAGTCCAACTGGATACGTTCGCCCAGATGATACAGCATGCGACCAGGGAACTGGATGCAAGTATTTTTCAGGATCCGCCATTGGAAAAAAAGCTGAAGATGCACCTGAAAAGATCAGGAGTCAGGATGCTGAGCTCTGTATTTTTTGTGAATCCGCAGGGGCGATATGAGATTCATATTACGGGGAAAACAGAAAAAGGGGTATGTATGACAACGAAAAAACTGTCAGAGATACTTTCGGACTGTGTCGGACGGAAAATGTGTCCTGCCAGCGAGGAAAGGCCGGTGATGAGTCAGGAATACTGTACGGTAGTTTGTGTAGAAGGACCGGGATATTATACGATGCAAGGCATCGCAAAAATCGGAAAAGGATGTCAGAAGATTTCGGGAGACAGTTACCTGATGACGAGATTGCCCGGTGGTCAGGAGGCGGCAATCCTTTCTGATGGGATGGGATCCGGAGAACGTGCTTCCAGAGAAAGTGCGATGATCGTAGATATGTTGGAAGAATTGCTGAAGGCGGGATTTCCCAGACAGACGGCACTGTCTATGATGAATACAGCACTGGTCATGGGAAGAGAAGAAGTATGTTTTTCTACTGTGGATATGAGTATTTTTGATCTGTACAGTGGGGAATGTGAATTTATAAAAGCTGGCGCTGCACCTACGTTTATACGGAAAAGGGAAGGAATGGAGCATATCTATTCTGAAAATCTTCCGCTCGGCGTAGTGCCGAATCAGCAAAGCGGAGAATTCAGAAGAAATCTGGAATCGGGTGATGTTGTTGTGATGGTCACGGATGGAATCCTGGATGCACTGCCTTCGGGAGAGCAGGAGCAATTGCTGGATCTGATCATCGGAGGAACATCGCTTGAAAATCCGAAAGAATTGGCCCATTATATCCTGCAAAGTGTCCTGGAACTGACAAACGGTGAACCGAAAGATGACATGACAGTTTTGGTGGCAGGAATCTGGGAGATGTGTTACTCTAATGATACGAAGAAAGAAAATCGTACAAAAGGAAAATCATGATGCTGAATAGAATAAAAAAGTTTATGGAAAAGTGGCATATGCTGACAGCGGGGGATACCGTGATAGCAGGTGTTTCGGGAGGTGCAGACTCAATGTGCCTTCTTTTTGTGCTGGAAGAATTGAGAAAGAGTATGGAATTTGATCTTGTTATCGTTCATGTGAATCATGGGATCCGCGGTGAAGCAGCAGATGCGGATGAGGAGTACGTGCGAGACATCTGCAGGAAGCTGGGGCTTACTTGCGAAGTATTTCATGTGAACGTCCCGGAATATGCAAGAAAGGAAAAACTTTCCGAAGAAGAAGCCGGAAGAGAGCTACGAAGAAAAGCGTTTCGTGAAACAGCAATCAAATATGGTGGTACCAGAATTGCACTGGCACACCACCAGGATGACAATGCAGAGACATTTTTTCTACATCTCGCCAGAGGAAGCAAGATGAAAGGACTTGGAGGGATCTGCCCTGTAAAGGGAGATTACATTCGTCCGCTTCTTTGTGTGAACCGGATGGAGATAGAAGAATTTTTGGAGAAAAAAGGAATCCTTTATTGTATGGATGCAACAAATCTGGAAGATACTTATACAAGAAACAAGATAAGAAACCATGTCATCCCATATTTTACAGAGAACATTAATTCAAAAACGGTAGAACATATTAATGGGGCTATGGAGCAGCTTCGAGAGGTACAGGAATATCTGGAACGCCGGATGAGGGAAGCGTATCGGAAGTGCGTGAAAGAGGAGCGGGGGAAAATCCATATTTCTGAGCAGGAGTTCCGTAAACAGGATGAGCTGATCGGCAGAATGGTATTAAGACAGGCAATGGTTTGTCTTAGTAAAAAAGAAAAGGATCTGGATGAGGTTCATGTAGTTCAAATCAGAGAGTTGCTGGATAAGCAGACGGGCAGAAAAATTGATCTTCCTTATAAAATGCGTGCGGTACGGACATATGAGGGAATTGATTTGACTCTTGGAAATGAGACGAAGACCAATGGTACAGAAATGGGAAACGAAGGCAAAATTGTATGTATCCCGAATGTAAATGAAACAGAGGAATGGAGAGTTGAGTATGGAGATTGGAAGGTTTCTTGCAGAAAATTTCCGTTCACCCAGGGACTTGAGGGGATTCCGAAAAAAACATACACGAAATGGTTCGATTATGATATAATAAAAGAGAACGTCTTTGTACGCAACAGACGGGCAGGAGACAGGATTGCGATTGATAAAGAAGGAAATACGCAGAAACTGAAATCCTATTTTGTGAATGAGAAAATTCCGTCGGACAAAAGAGATAAAATTCCGCTGATCGCGGAAAAGGAGAGAATTCTCTGGATTGTGGGATATCGTCAAAGTAAGGGATATCAAGTGACGGAACAGACAAAGACCGTTTTGGAGATTACGATAAATGGAGGTACCTAAATGGCAGAGAAAATTAAGGTTTTAATACCGGAAAAAGAAGTGAATGCAAGAATTGAAGAATTAGGAAAAAAGATCAGTGAGGATTATGCGGGAAAACAGGTACATTTGATCTGTGTACTTAAGGGAGGAGTTTTCTTCATGTGTGAACTGGCAAAGAGGATTACTGTGCCGGTTTCCATGGACTTCATGAGTGTCAGCAGCTATGGTGACGGAACTTCATCCAGCGGAGTTGTGAAGATTGCGAAGGATCTTGATGAATCGCTGGAAGGAAAGGATGTACTTGTAGTTGAGGATATTGTGGACTCAGGACGTACGCTTTCTTATCTGCTGGAAATTCTTCAGAAGAGGGGACCTAAGAGTATGCGTCTTTGTACATTACTCGACAAACCGGAACGGCGTGTTAAAGACGTGCATGTTGATTATGTAGGATTTAATATTCCGGATGAATTTGTGGTAGGGTTCGGATTAGATTATGCACAGAAATATAGAAATTTACCATACATCGGATGCGTAGAGATGTAATTGGTGGAAGGAGCAATAATTGAATAATAATAATAAGACAAGAGGAATCAGCGGGCTGATGCTTCTTCTTTGTGCTGTTTTTATGATAGGAGCATACTGGTTTATGAATCAGGCCGAGAAACAGGAGAAGGCATATACTTACCGGGAGTTCCAGGAAGATCTGCAAGATAATAATATTAAGAAAGTTGAAGTAAAGCCGGACAAGGTAGCACCAAATGGCACGCTAAGGATTGAGAAAAATAATGGTGTGCTGGAAGAACTGTATGTCACAGACGTTAATGAAGCACAGGAGCTTCTGAGCTCTTATGATGAAGTAATCTGTTATGTGGATTCTGTACCACAGGAAAGCTGGTTTGCGACAACGATGTTACCAACGCTTTTGATGATAGGTGCACTTGTTCTTCTGGTTATGATGATGAATCGCCAGGGTGGTGCAAATGCAAAGGCGATGAATTTTGGGAAAAGCCGTGCGAAGATGAGCACAGAAGCGGAAAATAAAGTCAAGTTCAACCAGGTTGCCGGCCTGAAAGAAGAAAAGGAAGAACTGGAAGAGATCGTGGATTTTTTGAAAGCTCCGGGGAAATATATTCAGGTTGGAGCAAGAATCCCGAAGGGGGTGCTGCTTGAGGGACCTCCGGGAACCGGTAAGACTTTACTTGCAAGAGCGGTGGCTGGTGAAGCCGGGGTCCCGTTTTTCACGATTTCCGGTTCCGATTTTGTGGAGATGTTTGTCGGAGTTGGAGCATCCCGTGTGAGAGATCTCTTTGAGGATGCGAAACACAATTCGCCCTGTATTGTATTTATTGATGAGATTGATGCGGTGGCAAGACGCCGCGGAACAGGTATGGGCGGAGGCCATGATGAGAGAGAGCAGACATTGAACCAGCTTCTGGTAGAGATGGATGGCTTTGGACCGAATGAGGGAATTATTGTTATGGCTGCGACGAACCGTGTGGATATTCTGGATCCTGCCATTCTTCGCCCGGGGCGGTTTGACAGAAAAGTGGTCGTTGGAAGACCGGATGTGCAGGGAAGACTTGAGATCCTTCAGGTCCATGCGAAAGGAAAACCACTTGCGGAGGATGTGGATCTGCAGCAGATTGCCCAGACAACGGCTGGATTTACCGGCGCGGATCTGGAAAATCTGTTGAATGAAGCAGCGATCACGGCTGCTAAAGAAGGGCGTGTGTATCTGCAGCAGGCAGACATCCGGCATGCATTTGTGAAAGTAGGTATCGGTGCGGAGAAAAAGAGCCGTATTATTTCGGATAAAGAGAAACGGATCACAGCATTTCATGAATCAGGGCATGCGATCTTGTTCCATGTACTTCCTGATGTGGGACCTGTGTACAGTGTATCCATTATTCCTACTGGATCGGGAGCGGCGGGGTATACGATGCCATTGCCGGAAAAGGATGAGATGTTCAATACCAGAGGCCAGATGCTTCAGGATATCACAGTTTCGCTCGGTGGAAGAGCTGCTGAGGAGATGGTTTTTGATGACATCACAACCGGAGCATCTCAGGATATCAAGCAGGCAACCGCCTATGCGAGATCTATGGTGACGAAATTTGGTATGTCGGAAGCTCTTGGGCTGGTAAATTACGATAATGACAGTGATGAAGTCTTTCTGGGAAGAGATCTTGCACATTCATCACGTGCGTATGGTGAGCAGATTGCGTCTACGATCGATTCAGAAGTTAAGAGAATTATAGATGAATGTTATGCCCGGGCGAAACAGATCATTAAAGAACATGAAGATGTATTGAATGCCTGCGCGGAACTTCTGCTTCAGAAAGAAAAGATTACAAGAGAAGAATTTGAAGCATTATTTGATTAGGAATTGAGGAAACATTATGAATAAAGAAGCATTGTTTTGCGATGGCACTGAGGCATATGTTAGCCAGCCGGAGCCGGAAGTAGACGAATGGATACAATTGTGGTTCCGGACGGCAAAGGACGATGTGGATGAAGTACTGATGTGCATCAAGGATGAGAGCTTTCCGATGAAGAAAATGATCTCAAAAGGCGCGTTTGATTATTATTGCATTGACTGGCAGCTTGACACTGAGGAATTCAGATATTATTTTAAAATTTTGAAAGGCGAAGAAGTCTGCTATTATAACCAGTGGGGAGCGAGAGACGATTACGCAGAATACTATGATTTCAGGATTGTTCCCGGATTTGCCACACCAGAGTGGGCAAAGGGGGCGGTGATGTATCAGATTTATACGGATCGTTTCTGCAACGGAGATCCAACCAATGATGTTCAGACAGGGGAGTACTTCTATATAGGCGATCAAGTACAAAAGGTGGAAGACTGGTACCGCTATCCGCAGCCGATGGATGTGCGTGAATTCTATGGAGGAGATCTACAGGGCGTGATAAATAAGCTGGATTATCTGCAGAGTCTTGGAGTAGAAGTGATTTACTGTAATCCATTATTCGTTTCTCCGTCCAATCATAAATATGACACGCAGGATTATGATTATATTGATCCACATGTTGGAAAGATAGTGACAGATGGCGGTAGACTTTTGGAACCCGGGGAAAAGAGTAATTATCACGCTGATAAATACCGGATTCGTACAACGGACAAAGAAAATCTGGAAGCCAGCAATCAGCTGTTTATCCGGCTGGTTGAAGAGATCCACCGTCGCGGAATGAGAATAATTATTGACGGAGTATTCAATCATTGTGGTTCGTTTAACAAATGGATGGATCGGGAAATGATTTATGATCAGGTGGAAGGATATCAGCCTGGGGCATATATGAGCGCACAGAGCCCATACCGGAACTATTTCCTGTTCCACAATAATAATGACAGTGAGTGGCCGCAAAATGCCAGTTATGATGGATGGTGGGGACATGACACGCTTCCGAAGCTGAATTATGAAGATTCGAAAGAATTAGAAGAATATGTACTTGGCGTGGCAAAAAAATGGGTCTCACCGCCTTATAATGTGGATGGATGGCGTCTGGATGTCGCGGCTGATCTGGGGAGAAGTAACGAATACAATCATGAATTCTGGAAAAAATTCCGCAAGGTTGTGAAAGATGCGAATCCCAATGCATTAATTCTGGCAGAGCATTATGGAGATCCGAGAGAATGGCTGGAAGGCGACGAATGGGATACGGTCATGAACTATGACGCGTTTATGGAACCTCTGACCTGGTTCCTCACCGGGATGGAAAAGCATAGTGACGAATACCGTGAGGATCTTCTGGGGAATGCAGATAATTTTGTGAATGCGATGAAGCATCATATGGCAAGTATGATGACCCCATCCCTGCAGACGGCGATGAACCAGCTTTCTAACCATGATCATTCACGTTTCCTTACAAGAACGAACCATAAGGTCGGAAGAGTCGCAGAACTGGGACCGGAAGCTGCGAATCAGGGAGTGGATCTTGCAATTATGCGTGCTGCCATTGTGATGCAGATGACATGGATCGGTGCGCCAACACTCTATTATGGAGATGAAGCCGGAGTCTGTGGGTTCACGGATCCGGATAACCGCAGAACCTATCCATGGGGACGCGAAAACAAAGAGATGATCAGTTTTTACCGGGAAATGATCCGTATTCACAGAGAAAATCTTGCATTGAAGAAAGGTTCTCTTAAAATGTTAAAATGGGGACCGGGACTTCTTGCGTACGGAAGATTCTGGGGAGATGAACAGATTATCGTAATCATCAACAGCGCAGACGAACTTCGGGAGATTCATGTCAATGTCATGCCTGCGGAAGTGAAAGAAGGTTCCAATATGGCACGAATCATGTATTCTTATATAGAAGGCTATATCGGTGCGTTTGATGAGTATGTGGTGAAGGAGGGAATTCTGTCACTGATGATGGGACCGAAATCGGCGATTGTATTGAAGAATAAGAAATGGTAGGGAAAACCTTGAAAAAAGTAACTGTTTATGAAATTATGCATATGGAGAAAATAGTGGCAAAGATTTCATCTTCCGGAAAGGCAGAGATCTTTGAAGAATCGTTTATGCCGTATGATTTATATTTGGATGTGGAAGATGATAATGACATCGATGTGCTTGTAAATAATGTAAATAATTTTAATCATTGGTGCGCATCAAGAGTATTGTCTCTGGATCGAAAATACGCAAAAGATATTCTGAACAGTATCGGAGTCATGCAGGCAGTTACGGATAAAGACAGGGCGAATATATCACTGTCGTACCGATGTGTTTCTTTGACGGATGTATACTGGGTGAGAAACGAAGGGGACAGAACAACATTTGATGAAATAAATTTATATGATAATCCTTTGAATGAAGCGATTGTCGAACTCACTCTTAAGGGGCGCCAGATGACGGTTACGAATCAGGAACTGGCGCCGGATTTATCTACAAGAGGATGCTTTCCCAAGGCCTGGATCCGATGCGATTCGGGATTTAAGTTATTAAAAGACGGAGAAGCAGAAGCGGTGAAAAGAGAAGTACTGGCAAGTGAAATCTGCCAGTGCTTTGACATTCCGCAGGTCATTTATCGCGAACATGAATATGACGGAGAAATCGTATCGGAAAGTGATATCATTACTTCGAAAGAATATTCCATGGTTTCTAAAATGGCATTCGATATTTATGCGTGTAATCATAATCTGGATACACTGGAAGTCTGCAAAGAAATGGATCCTGTTACATATTATGGGATGAACATACTGGACTATCTGACCGGAAATACGGACCGGCATCCGGAGAACTGGGGATTTCTGGTGGACAACCGTACGAATAAGTATGTGTCTTTGTATCCGCTCATGGATTTTAATCAGTGCTTTTTGTCATATGATAATCTGGAAGGCGCAAAGTGCCAGACCGTTTTCCCGGCGCAGATGTCGCAGAGAGAGGCGGCACAAGAAGCGGTAAAACATATCGGACTTCGGATGGTTCGTGAAATGGATATGAAGAAGTTTGGGGATATGGAAAAAGAAGCAGAGATGTTTCAAATGAGATTGGCGGAATTGAAGAAAATGGTGGGAGAGCGGTGACAGTGTCACATTGATTAATCGTCCGCGACGTTTTGGTAAGACGCTTAATTTGAGTATGTTAGAACGCTTTTTCTCTATAGATTATGCAGATCAGAGAGAGATACAGATGCGTTAACAGATGCAGACCGAAGTTTTTATGATCGAATTTTGGCAGAAGATATCAGGAATCCTGATGCGACATCGGCACTTTACCAATTATCGAACTATCTGTATCGATACTATGGGAAAAAAGTCATTATTCTTCTTGATGAGTATGATACGCCCATGCAGGAAGCTTATCTTGGACGAATGTGGACTGTCAGAAAAGAAAGAACAGGTAAAATACTGGTACGACGGATTTATCTTTGGTGAATGTAAAGATATTTACAATCCATGGTCGATTTTGAATTATCTTGATAAAAAGGATTTTAGGACATACTGGGCTAACACCAGCTCTAATAGTCTCGTTGGGAAACTGCTTCGGGAAGGAAACCGCACAATTAAAGAAAAATTTGAAAATCTTCTCTGCGGTGAAACAATTCGTACGCCAATTGACGAACAGATTGTATATAATCAACTAGATAATAATGAATCTGCAATCTGGAGTTTGCTTCTTGCAAGTGGTTATCTGAAAGTACTGAGCTTTGAACGGGAGGAGTCGTTGGAATACGGGGAAGAGGCGAAGTATGAACTGGTGCTTACCAATTATGAAGTTGAGCGAATGTTCAGCACCATGGTACGGGGATGGCTCAAATGCGTGGAGCCGGATTACAACGATTTTATCAAAGCTCTGCTGCTTGGAGATAAGAAAGCAATGAACGCATATATGAATCGCGTCGCTCTAAGTACATTCTAAATTAAAATGAAATTTGCAAGTATATTGTGGCTAGCTAAAATCTGAAAAATAGTTCAGCCGGAATATACTTGCTTTTTTTGTTATTAAAGAATTTGGAGAATAAAAATGATGAGATATTATTGACCACATGGTTTGTTTGTAGTATTATTGACCATGCAGTCAAGAAAAGGAGGGCTTTATGAAGAAGGAAGAAAAAACCAGACTCACTTGCGAGAAAATCATTCAGGCGGCAATTGCAGAATTTGGTACGAAGAGTTACGAAGCGGCCTCACTGAATACAATTTGCAGCGATAATCATATATCAAAAGGATTGATCTATCACAATTTCAAAAATAAAGATGAATTGTATTTAATCTGTGTGAAACAATGTTATGAAGAAATGACGAGACATATTAAGAATACAGTTTGTCATTCGGAGAGTGTGGAGGAAAAACTGAAAGAACTCTTAAATGCCCGACAGGTTTTCTTTGAAAAAAACCCGTATTATGCGCAGATTTTCTTTAATAGTGTTTTGATGCCTCCAAGGCATCTGATAAAAGAGTTGAAAGAATTGAGAGTTGGTTATGATGAGTGTTTAAAAGAACGCTATGCAGAATTACTGTTTCAGATGGAATTAAGAAAAGGGGTAAGTGTTGAGAAAGCGATTCAGTATCTGATGACAATGCAGGAAATGTATAATGGCTATTTCCGGGAGATGTATTATGAGAATGAAGATATACAAAAAGTGATCGAGACACATGAGAGCAGATTATCGGAATTATTGGATATGATCATGTACGGTATTGCAAAGAAAACGGAGGATTTTTCAGAAAATCTAAGGTGAAGATAAATATGAAGTAAGGAAGTGTAACAAAATGATTTTGATGTTTGTGAAATTGATTTTAGTTGTTATATTGGCATTTTTGGCAGGAAAGCTGATATCGAAATTGAAACTGCCCGCTATTTTAGGCTGGCTGATTGCCGGGATGCTGTTAGGACCGCATGCGTTTTCACTGATGAATCAGGAGATATTGGATGTAGGGTGGTATCAGGTTATGATTCATGTGCTGGAATGTGGTGTTGGACTTATGATCGGTACGGAATTGGTCTGGAATAAGATTAAGAAATCCGGAAAGGCGATCGTGATTACAACGCTGACACAGTCTTTGGGGACTTTTCTGGTTGTTTCATTGGTATTTGGAGTCGTATTCTATATAACAGATGTTCCATTGTATCTGTGTTTTGTTTTTGGAGGAATTGCGCTTGCAACGGCTCCCGCACCGGCACTTTCAATTGTGCGTGAGTTTAAGACGGATGGACCTGTTACGAAAACGTTGATTCCGATGGCGGCTCTGGATGATATCGTAGGCTGTGTTGTATTTTTTACAACCATCGCTGTGATCGCCGGGAAACTTTCGGCGGGAAGTATGCCGGCTTATATGATTGCTCTGGTGGTTATATTACCGCTGGTTATTGGGATTGTGTGTGGATTCCTGTCAGGATTTATCTTGAGGAGAGACAATGGTGATGGGATAACGCTGGCATTGCTGATTGTCACCATTTTATTTACTTCTGTTGCAGGATTCTTTTTTAATAACCGTGTGATGCCGACTCCGATTTTGAATTTTATGTTGATGGGAATGGCTTTTTCGGCCACCTTTTCAAATATGATGAGTGAAAATCGGCTGGAACAGATTATGCGCGTTTTTAAGGCTGTTTATATTCTGTCGCGTGCATTAGGAAAATATTTTGGCGCTTATTTCGGGGCGGCCGTTACAAAGTCTCCGCAGACAGTAAAAAAATATCTTGGTTTTACACTGCTCCCACATTCTGGAGTTTCTCTTGTATTTACGGGAATTGCGGTTTCCGTTTTGAGCGGTTCCGCGCCGGAATGTGCGCAGATCATACAGGGAACGATCGCGGCGGCAGCGGTGATCAATGAAATCATTGCAGTGATCATGGCGAAAAAAGGATTTGAATGGGCTGGGGAACTGAATCAGAGTGGTGCGGACAATGCATTGGAAGAGAAAGCTTCAGCTCCACTTGTTATTACAATCAGTCGGCAATACGGAAGCGGTGGACGAGATATTGCTATGAAATTGTCGAAAGATCTGGGGATTCCGTTTTATGATAAAGAGATCATCGAAATGGCAGCTCAGACCAGTTCGATTGAGCGTTCATTTTTTGAAAATTATGAGACGGATAAATCCAATAAAGTGCTGAACGAGCTGGCAAGTAATGTGACGAATCATTACTCATTGGATGACCGGGTGTTTGAACATAATGTGAAAACGATACGGAGGATTGCGGAGACGTTGCTTACGCAGTCACATCCGGCTGTGATGGCAACTAATCCTGCGAGGGAGCCGTTGAAGGTCATGGATACGTCTGGTTTGCCGTAGCGGATCCATGTTACGATCAGTGCTGCGATGGTTGCGGCAGTCGCGCAGAATACAGTATGGAAAATGATAAATACGCCGATTGGAAGACCGTTGAATAATCCGTCAGCATCGGCAAGTTTGGTCGGATCTAAGAAGCCGGTTGAACCGATGATTCCGTTCCAGTCACTTCCATGCATGATTGCAAACCCGAATATAAAGAAGAAAAGACTTCCCAGGACAAAGTCCATCATATTTTTCATCAAAATGTTACCTGTGTTTTTGGCTCTTGTAAAACCGGCCTCACACATAGCAAAGCCTGCCTGCATGAAATAAACCAATATTGCACCTACAATTGTCCATACTACATTCAGAAGAAGCTCTGTTGCTGCCGTGGCTTCCATGCCGCTTTCAATTAATGCTGTTAATCCCATAATACTATCTCCTCTTTCTGTTATAAAAAAGGATACCTGATGCATCAGATGCACAGCTATCCTCATTGATAACAAATATGAATTTTTTTATTTATATGTACCATTTTGATTAAAGAGCTGCGGTACCGCGCTCACCAGTACGAATGCGGACAGCATCTTCCACTTCATACACAAAGATTTTGCCGTCGCCGTATGCTCCGGTTTGGATTTCCTCAACGATTTTCTGAATCAAAGGTTCTGCAACAGAAGGGTCAACGACTGTTTCAACTTTTACTTTCGGGAGAAGATTCACGCTGTATTCAGCTCCGCGATATATCTTTCTGTGCCCTTTTTGATTGCCGTATCCCATGATGTTGCTGATCATAACGCCGTTTGCGTTGGAAGCGTCAAGAATTGCTTTCAGGTCTTCAAGCTTCTCCGGCTGGATGATGATTTCCAGTTTTTTCATAATAACAGCCTCCTTTTCTGAAAAACAAAAAGGCGCTTTCCGTGTTAGGAAAACGCCCTTGTTTTTGGATATCCCCTATTATACACAAGGGGAGTGATTTGTCAAAGGTATTTTTATCTTGAAAGAAGATAAGACTCCCACCTCTATAGGTGGTGAGTTGTGACAAATATGTCTTGGTGGGAGTCCAATCTCCTTCCAAGATAAAGCCTCCGGCGGATTGCAGAGGTGCGCAGATGTATTGTGTCATGCAAAGCATGACGCGCACCTCGCAGCAAGTACGCCGAGGCGTACTTGAAAAAAATTTTATAATTTGTAAATCATGAACAGAAATAAAATGAGAGAAAAAAGTTGTGAAAATCGCAAGTGTAGAATATCCGAGTCAGGAGGAAGAAAAAGAGCAAAAAATAAAGAAAAAAATGACGACTGTTGACGGATAAATTGTCATTTGCTACAATAAAAAATAGGGAAAATGGTGCTGAATTAATAAGGAGGAGAAGATGGCATGATAAGTCTCACATTTGGGGAGCAAGTAAAAATTGTTTTAAGCAGAAAAGGTATGACAATCAAGGAGCTGGCAGAACAGATTGAGGAAAGAACTGGGAAAAAGATGTCCAGACAGAATCTGACACAGCGTCTTGGAAGAGATAATTTTCAAGAGCAGGATATGCGCATGATTGCAGACATTCTGGGGTGTTCGTTCCAACTCAGTATTCTTGCAAGTCAGGAAGCGGCAGAGAGGGCATCTGTAATTGAAGAAGTTCCACCGACAAGTAAAGAACTGGATAAGCTTGCAGCAAAGAAGGAAAGAAAAGTGGCACGTGCTGAAGCGAAGGAAGCGGAACGAGATATTACAGTGGGCGAGATCGTAGATATGATGGAAGAACCGCAGGAGCAGGAGGGAGAAAAAGAAGCTGCTCCGGCCACGGAACCTGTGGTAGAGCAAATGATTGATACAACGGTTGACACAGAGACAGAAACCGTAGTAGAGGAAATATCTGAACCTGAGGAAAAGACGGCAGGCGAGGAGGAAGCAGCTAAGGAAGCTGAAGTTAAGGAAGAACTGGTTCATGGCGAGCCGGAAGAAGATGCAATCGGAGAAGAAGTGCTGGAGGAGACAGTGGCAGAAGCACCGACAGAGGAGGAAAGAATATCGGAATCTGTGATGGAAGAAGCTACGGATGTACAGCCGGAAGCAGAGCCAGAGGAAACCATGAAAGAGGAAACAGCGAAGACTGAGCATAGGGAATCGCGTTTTTCCAGAATAACAAAGATTATTTCTTCGCCAAAGAGAGAAGAAAAGCGTCACGAAAAAGCAAAAGATTTTCAGCCGATCAAGAAACGTGCGGATGAAGATGAAGATCTTGTAAATGGTGATGTGAATCCGTATACAGGTCATGAATATCAATCGAACAGTGTTCGGATGCATCCGAAGCGCATCGGTTATGTTCAGGTTTATGACCGTAAGGAACATAAATGGACAGATATGACGGAATGGGCATTCCTTGGATTTGAAGAGCGTAAAAAAGCAACGCTTGGCAAGGATTATGAACCGCCAATCTATCTGGATTAATGACAGAGGGCTGTTATGGAGTGGGAAAAGCTTTTATCAGCAAAGAGGGACCGGCAGAGTGTACATCGTGCCGGTTCTGTTAAATCTACAGATTTGCGCAGTGAATTTGAGAAGGATTATCATCGAATCATAGGAAGTGCGTCGTTCAGACGGCTTCAGGACAAAACGCAGGTATTTCCTTTGGATAAAAGTGATTTTATTAGAACGCGTCTGACTCATTCGCTGGAAGTATCATCATTTGCCAAGTCTTTGGGACAGAATATCGGTGAAAATATACTGACGTATGGCCTGAATCCGGGATTTAGTCCGAGAATGAAAGAGGATATCTGTAGTATTCTTCAATGTGCAGGCCTGATTCATGATATAGGAAATCCGCCATTCGGGCATTTCGGGGAGCTTGCTATTCGGGAATGGTTTGCAGAGAATCTGGGAAAACTGGAATTTTGCGGGCAAAAGGCAGAAGAACTGTTAGAACCGCAGATGCGAGAAGATTTATATCATTTTGAAGGAAATGCGCAGGCACTGAGGCTTGTGACTAAGCTGCATTATCTCGTGGATGAACGGGGAATGAATCTGACATATGCGCTTTTGGGGAGTATAATCAAATATCCGGTTTCTTCGCTGGAAATCAGGCCGGAGAGCGGGAATATTAAGGATAAAAAGTTAGGATATTATTATGCAGACCGAGATATTTTCTATGATGTACAGGAAACGACCGGGACCAATGGATGTCGGCATCCGCTGACGTTTATTCTTGAGGCTGCTGATGATATTGCATACAAAACGGCCGATATCGAAGATTCATTTATTAAAGGATTTATTTCGTTCCATAAGCTGAGAGAAGAACTGGAAAATCTTAATACGGAGACAGGAGAAACTGGAGGTCCGTTTGATGCGTTGTATGAACTTGACAAATTCTATATGAGGGGAAAAGAGCGCGGAGAACGGAAACCAGAGGAGTATGCGGTCAAGAACTGGATTGTTCGTGTACAAGGTTTCATGATTACTTGTGCAACCGATGGGTTTACATCGAATTATGAAGCGATCATGGATGGAAGATATGAACATGATCTTTTTTATGGGACGTATGGAGAAAAACTGATGGATCTACTTGGAAGTCTGGCATTTCGCGAGGTGTTTACTTCGGCGCAGATTTATAAAATGGAAATGAAAGAGTCGGTTATGCTGAATTTTTTGATGGATAAGTTTTCGGCAGCTGTCATGAAATTTGATAACCCTTATGAGAAACCGGGAACAATCGATAAAAGGATTATTTCTTTTATATCAGATAATTATAAAAGTGCATATTATTTTCACAGTAAAGGAAAAAGTGAATCGGAAAAGCTGTATCTCCGTCTCCTGCTTGTGACGGATTATATTTGTGGAATGACGGACAGTTATGCAAAACGTCTGTATCAAGAACTCACAGCGATTTTTTAGTCATGATTTCGGATTATTCTGAATAAGTTAGAGTAGGTATGTTTTTTGAAGGAGTGCACTCTTGCTATGAAGAAATTTATCCGGTATCTGTATGAATATCAAAATGGGAAACGAATCAGAAATGTAGGATTTGTGCGGACAGAAGAATCTGATGATTCGGCAGTGATCCAGATTTACGGACAGGGATTTCCGGTGTCGGACGGACAGACACTGGAAATCTTCCTTTTTTATCTGATGGGAAATCAGACAGTGGGAATTTATATGGGCGAAATCCCGGGAACAAGATCTGCTTTTGGGTATCGACTTGCGTATTCTGCGGAAGACGCAGGTGGTATTGATTTTTTCAACAAGATTGAAGGAATGATTCTCCGGAAGAAAAGAAACGAGGAAGAAGAATGGTATGCGGCTGTTTGGAATGAACGACGGGTTGATGTTGAAAATATGATAAGACGGGAGGAAATATTGCGGCGGGAGACGAAAGAGGAAACGAAGCAGTCGGAGAAAGAAGAATTGCCGGAAGATGTGGAGCTTTCAAAGAAAGAGGACATTCCGGAGAATCCGGAAAGCTCCGGGGAGAAAGTGCCAGCGGATACGGAGGCTCCGGAGGAAGAAGAACTGACGGAAAATGTGGAACAATCAGAGCCTGTCGAGAAGCTGGAAGATGATAGGGAGTCCTTGACGGAAGAAGTAACAGAAAAGGAAGAAGGATACAGGGAACAGATTTTCAAAATCAGCAGACAGGACCTCGCCCAGCTTCCACGCAGGGAGTGGCGTCTGGCAAACAATCATTTCCTGCTTCACGGATATCACAACTATCATCATCTGGTTTCATTTCGGAAAGATGGGAGATGCTGGCTCGGAGTTCCGGGGATTTATCATCCCAGAGAGGAATGCGCAGCCGGTGCATTTGGATTTCGGCAGTTTATGAAGCCGGAAAAAGGAGAAATGGAATGGACAGAAGGAGAACGCAGTCAGTCGGAAGATTTTGGGTATTGGTGTCGTGAAATCAGTAATGTGATAAAAAAAACGAGGAGAGAAGAGGATGAAGAGACAGCTCACTGAAGATGAAAAGTATATGAGGGAAGCAATCAGGCAGGCAAAAAAGGCATGGAAAATTGAGGAAGTACCAATTGGCTGTGTGATTGTTTATGAAGGAAAGATTATTGGACGTGGATATAACAGGCGTACCACAGATAAAAATCCGCTTGCACATGCAGAAATTCTTGCCATCAAAAAAGCTAGTAGGAAAATGGGGGACTGGAGATTGGAAGACTGCACCTTATATGTGACGTTGGAACCATGTCAGATGTGTGCAGGAGCAATCGTACAGGCACGTATGAAACGAGTCGTGGTTGGATGCATGAATCCGAAAGCAGGATGCGCCGGGTCGATACTGAATCTTCTTCAGGTTGCAAAGTTCAATCATCAGGTGGAGCTGGAAACCGGCGTACTGGAGGAGGAATGTTCTCTGATGATGAAAGGATTTTTTAAAGAGCTCCGCGAAAAGCAAAAACGAAAAAAGGAACTGGAAAAAGAAAATCTCTGATTGGAAATTGAGGACTCCAATCAGAGATTTTAATGTCTTTATTTTTTACAGTTTTTCATTGTTGAGAGTCATATTCTTGTACTCTGCAACAGAACGGTCAAATCCTTTGATATGGTTATAAAGCCAGTCAACGACATTCTTCTGAACCTGCGCAACGAAAGCCTCGGACGGACCTTCCTCTTCCTCGAGCATAGCGTGAAGTTCGGAAACGACCTGACGGAGTTCTTCATGTTTCTGCTTATGTTCAGCAATTCCCGGGTATCCGATCTCTTCCTGAAGTTTTTCTTCAGCTGAAAAATGGAAATCAGTGTAGTCTGCAAGGTAACCCAGTGTCTGGATTGCAGTTACTTTACCGGAGCTCTGCTCACAGCTCTTCAATAAGTCATTAATTTTGTCAATCAGCTCTTTATGCTGAGAGTCGATCATCTCATTACCAGTTACTAAAGTTTCATCAAATTCTGCGTACATCGCAATCTCCTCCTTGATTTACATCGGCATTTCAGAAAAATAATATCTGAAGTCGCTTCATATTATATAGAATAAGCGTAGTTGATTATCGGGGGAAAGTCAAGTGATACTAATAAGAAAACGAGATTATTTTTCGTGCGCTGTGCGTCGAACAATTTCCCCCCAAACGGTACTCCGGCTGTAAACTCAACCCAGGCTACCTTACGGCACCCAGAAGCATCTGCTTAGTGCTGCTTCGTTCCCGACCTGACACGGTTCACAGAGATCCGCCGCGTAAGACCCAGATATCAACGCCACGAACCGGAGGCAGCTTTGACAAGAAAAGCCCTCGGCACAGCATCACCCCTACTATAGCGGATTGTAGGTACAGGGTACCGCTAACACCCCGGCTGCACGGAATATAATTGTAACTTGTTTTCGCCAAAATGTCAACGGCTATGCTTTCATTTTATAAATATTTGCCTGCAATTTCTTTGAAGCGTTCCGGATTCTTTGCATACCAGTCATCATACAGCATACCGGAAGCGGAGATCTCTTCTCCAAGGTCTTTGAAAAATGCAGGGATATCGGTTTCCAGTATCGTTCCGAGCTGTTCGCCAAAACGTTCATGATTCTCTTCATCTTCTCCGTTGACCGTCATCACAAATGCAGAGACCGGTTTCCCGTCTACTTTCTTCATACCGCCGCGGAAGCCGATTTTGCCGATTTGGTGAGTTCCGCAGGAAGATGGACAGCCGGAAATGTGAATCTGAGGAAGAACACCGTCAGCAAAATCCCATTTTCTGGATTCGTTTACCAGAGTGGCAAGGAGAGCCTGAGAGTCACGGACACCTACCTGGCAAATAGAAGCGCCGATACATGCAACGGAAGACTCGAATACGGTTCCGGCACTGTCGGATGTGATCTCCAGAATTCTCTCAGCTTCCTTTCCGGTACAGTTTATGATATATGCGCCTTCGTCCGGAGTGAGGCGAAGCTCAACACCATCCATGTCACAGATTGCTTCATAAAGGTCAACCAGTTTTTCTGGAGAAGGGCATCCGCCGAGTGGATGATACTTGACAGCGTATAAACCATTTTGCTTTTGAGCAATAATTCGGGGAGAAACCACTTCAGAACCATCGCTGCATTTTGGAGAAACGCTATCGGAGATATGAAGAGTCAGATCCGGACACTCTGCTTTTGCATCTTCTAGTTTCTTCAAATATTCTTCCGGCAGTTTGTCACCAAGCACATCCTGCATATAACGGGTTCTTGCTTTGGCACGATTCTCATAATTTCCATATGTGGTGAATAAACGAACCATTGCTTCAATATAATAGAGAATCTGGTCGGGACGGATTTTTTCAGCTACTGGAACCCCCATTTTAGGGTTGTTGCCCAGTCCACCTGCGCAGTACACGTCAAAGGTGCCGTCTTCTCTTGCGCAGAAACCAAGATCGCGGAATGTTGCGTGCGTCTGATTGGCAGGAGAATTTGAGAAACATACTTTTAATTTGCGGGGGAGTTTGACTGTTTTGATCAGCCCCATCAAGTAATCGGCAGCTGCATTGGCATATGGCATCACATCAAAATATTCGCCCTTTTCCACGCCACTCAGCGGAGAGACCATAACATTTCTTGGAAAATCACCGCCGCCTCCACGGGTCACGATGCCGGCGTCAAGCGCTGAAACGGACAGCTCACAGACTGTATCCGCGTTCAGATTGTGAAACTGGATGGTCTGACAGGTGGTAAAATGTACTTTGTCTATATGATATTTTCGGATTGCATCTGCAATAAATCCGAGCTTTTCTTTTGTGACACGTCCTCCAGATAGACGCAGACGAAGCATGCTGGATTTCCCGCCGCGCTGTGCATAGCTGCCGAATCCTCCGGAAAACCCCTTATATTCAGGAACTGTTACTTCGCCTGCATAAAATTTCCTTGTGACTGCTTCAAATTCTTCATAATCTTTTTGCCATTTGGTTGTCTGCATAGTTATACTCCTTTGATAAAGAATTTAAGATATCTATATAATAGCCAGTTTATATAAAAAAATCAATTTACTTTCAATATTTTACAAATGACTCGATTTGCTATATAGTGATGAGTAACAGCTAGTGGTAAGCGAGGAGGCAGAGTATGAAAGTTTTGTTAACTGCTATAAATGCAAAATATATACATTCTAATCTTGCTGTTTATAGTCTGAAAGCGTATGCCGAGGAGAAGATGCAAGGTACGGAGAAAGAGAATGATGTCAGGATAGAAATTGCGGAATATACGATCAATCAGCAGACGGATGAGATATTAATGGATATTTATAAAAGAAAGCCGGATATGCTATGCTTGTCATGTTATATTTGGAATTTGATCTATGTTGAAGAGATTGTGCGCGAAATACGCAAAATTTTGCCGGATGTGATCCTGTGGCTGGGGGGCCCGGAGGTATCTTATGATGCGGCAGATGTGTTGAGACGTCTCCCGGAAGTGGATGGTGTGATGATGGGGGAAGGCGAGAAGACTTTTGCAGAGCTTCTGATGCATTATAATAAAAGCAGTCGGAATCAGACAAAAGAACTGGCCGAGATTCCGGGAATCACTTATCGGCGGTTCTCAGATGTAATTCAGACGGAGGAGATAGGCGAAAATGAATGGCGGCCGGTAATGAATCTGAGTGATGTTCCGTTTGTATATCATAATATGAAAGATTTTGAAAACAAGATCATATACTACGAATCCAGCAGGGGATGTCCGTTTTCATGCAGTTACTGTCTGTCATCGGTGGATAAGTGCCTGAGATTTCGCAATTTAGAACTGGTAAAAAAGGAGCTGCAATTTTTGATTGATCATAAAGTGCCGCAAGTGAAATTTGTTGACAGGACATTCAATTGTAGTCATAACCATGCGATGACGATCTGGAGCTATATCATGGATCATGATAATGGCATTACGAATTTTCATTTTGAAGTTTCTGCGGATCTTCTGAATGAAGAGGAACTGGAACTGATGAGCCGGATGCGCCCGGGACTGATTCAGCTGGAAATTGGGGTACAGTCTACAAATCTTGAGACGATCCGTGAAATACACCGTACAATGCGTTTTGGAGAAGTGGCGCGGATCGTGAAGAGAATTCATTCATTTGGAAATATTCACCAGCACCTGGATCTGATTGCCGGGCTTCCGTTTGAAGACTATGAAAGTTTTGAAAGATCGTTTAATGATGTTTATGCTCTGCAGCCGGAGCAGCTTCAGCTGGGATTTTTAAAAGTGCTGAAAGGATCCTATATGGAAGAACATAAAGAAGAATATGAACTGGCTGCGAAAAGTCTTCCGCCTTATGAAGTGCTGTACACAAAGTGGCTGCCCTATGATGATATACTACGACTTAAAGGAATTGAAGAGATGGTTGAAATGTATTATAACAGCAGACAGTTTTGCCATAGTTTACCGTATATCATCCGTTTATATGAAAGCCCATTTGCTTTTTTTGAGGATCTGAGCCGCTTTTATGAAGAAAGAGGAATGAATCTTGTGAGCCATTCCAGAGTAACTCGTTATGAGATACTTCTGGATTTTACAGAAGAACGGGATCCCGAACATACGGAGGAATATCGACAGTTGATGACGTTGGATTACTTCCTTCGGGAAAATGCGAAAAACCGGCCGGAATTTGCAGGAGAAGAACGAATTTCAAAAGAAGAGGAAAAGGAATTCTATGATCAGGAAGCAAAGAAACACCGGTATCTGGCTGGATATGAGGATTACGACAGAAGGCAACTGCGAAAAATGACACATCTCGAAGCGTTTTCCTTTGATGTGCTTGGAAATATGAGTTCCAGACGGGTGATTCTGTTGTTTGACTATCAGAACAGGAGTCCGCTGAATCATGAGGCAGCGATTCATACGATCTGTGAAGAGGTCTATGAAAAAAGCGAGGCTTGTGTATTGCAAAAATGAGGCAAAGAGTATAAAATGTAAAGAAATATGCATGTAGAGGTGAAAACAATGTTCAATCGTAAAAAGACACAGAGAGCAGCAGCAGTGATCATCCTCGTAGTCATTGCGGCGATGGTGGTTACGATGGTACTGCCGTATTTGATTTAGGAGCGGTAAAACAAGAAGTGCAGCAAAGAGGGGAAACTGGCAATGCCGAAGCGTAAAAGAAAACCGCATTTGAGCAAAAAAGCGAGAAGAAGGAAAAAACAGAGAATCGCCTATCTAAGCGGTTTGTTTTTGCTGTGTATTTTGCTGGTTTGCGGTATCTCTTATGGTTTGCTTTATCGTTATGTGAATAAAACAGAGGAAGATAAAATCAGTAATCATATCTATATAGGGAAAGTAGAACTGTCTGGTATGACAAAAGAGCAGGCAAAAGATGCTGTAGAGAAAAAGATGGCGGAATACAGACAGCTCAAAGTAACTCTCAAAGTTGGAGAACAGACCGCTAAGACAACACTTGGTGATCTGGGAATTGAAATGAAAGATGTGGATAAGCTGATAGAAGAGGCAGTCTCTTATGGGAAAGAGGGATCAGTCTGGAAGCGTTTCCGGCAGATCCGGAAGCTGGGAAAAAATGAACTGGTGCTTGACGACACGTATCAGCTGGATGGAGAGAGTGCAAAATCAGTTTTAACTGAAAAGGCGCTTCCTATGGAGACGCGTGCTGTGGATGCTACGATTACTCATAAAGGTTCCGGATTTGAGATTACGGATGAGGCGGCGGGAAATAAGATTAAAATCGAAGAATCTCTGGCGAATCTTGAAAAATATTTAAATGAAAAATGGAAATATAAAGAAATTACGCTGGAACTGGTTCAGGAATCGGAAGCACCTTCGGTGACAAGAGCAGATCTAGAATCAATCCGGGATGAACTGGGGTCTTATTCCACACAAGCCGGATACGGTGACCGGGTGAAAAATATCCGAAGAGCAGCAGAGCTTCTCAATGGAACACTTTTGATGCCGGGCGAAGAACTCTCGGTAGAACAGACCTTGGCACCGTATACAGAAGAGAATGGATATGTGGCCGGCAGCGCTTATGAGAACGGGCAGGTCGTTCAAAATATCGGAGGAGGTCTCTGTCAGGTATCTACGACGCTGTATAACGCGGTTCTTTATTCGGAACTGGAAGTTACTGAGCGATGTGCACATTCTATGATCGTCAATTATGTGGAGCCATCGAGGGATGCGGCAATTGCAGAAGGTGTGAAAGATTTTAAATTTAAAAATAATTATGATACCCCGATCCTGATTGAGGGATACGTTGACAGTAATAATAAGGTCTGGTTCTATATTTACGGAAAAGATACCAGGGCCGAAGGCCATTCAGTAGAATTTGAAAGTGAAACACTCGAGCGCACAGAATATTCGAAGAAATATGTAGAAGATCCGGATAGTGCGATCGGTTCGATGGAAGAAGAGGGAACAGCAATCAATGGACGTACGGCAAGGCTTTGGAAAGTTGTTTATGAGAATGGACAGGAGGTCAGTCGCGACGTTATTAATAACAGTACATATAAAGCTTCGGAAGTAACAGTGAAAGTCGGAACGGCTTCGGGAAGTGCAGAAGCATCCAAGCTGATAAGAACTGCAATTCAGAGTCAGAATGAAGATAAGATCCGGGAAGCTGTAAGTGAGGCAAGAACACTTCAGAGTGGTTCCGGGGAAGGAGAATAGCGGATGAAACCGGGAAAGATATCGCAGACCGTATACAGACGGTCCGTCTTGAAACAATTGAATACAGACGTACATGCGGCATTTTTTCCGCCGGCTAAGGAGGAGTGCTGTTATGGGATTAAGGCTGATCCGGGTGAGATGATTCTTTCATCTGGCGTTTCTCTCTATGGCAATGAAAAAGATTTGTGTGTGTTTGCCATAGCACAGGTATGTAATGCGCTTGCGACAAGAGGAGCATCACCGAAAGGAGTCAGCATTCAGATCATGTTGCCTGAATTTGCGTATGAATCCAGACTGAAAGCGATGATGCAGACATCTTCGGAAGCTGCAAAAGAATATGGCATAGAGATTCTTGCGGCAGACGTACAGAATGTTCCTGGAATAAAGACGACGATCGTGAACGTGACGGCAGTGGGAACGACAAAGAGAATACTGCAGAGCTGCAAGGCGCCTGCAGGGCAGGATATTGTGCAGATCAAGTGGATCGGTCTGGAGGGAACGTTAAGAATATTAAAGGCCAGACAGGAAAGTCTTGCTAAGCATTTTCCATCTGCGTTTTTGAAACAGACTGCGTCTTATGAAAAAGAGCTCATTTCGCTCAAAGAAATGAAAGCTGCTGATGCCATAGGCGTATCTGCCATGCATCAGATTGGAGACGGTGGAATCCTTGCGGCACTCTGGGAACTGGCAGAAGGAGCGGATATCGGTCTTTCTGTAGACATGAGGAGGATTCCCGTAAAACAGGAAACAATCGAAGTGTGTGAATATTTTCATCTCAATCCTTATCAGCTTACCAGTACGGGAAGTATCCTGGTAATTACGCCGAAAGGGGAAGAGTTGGCAGATACGCTTACAAGGGAAGGAATGGCGGCAGCCGTGATCGGACATACGACGGCGGGCCGTGAAAGAATCATCCTGAACCAGGGAGAAATACGGTATATTGATCGCCCTGCACCGGATGAATTGACGAAGATTTTAATTTAGACGGGATCGACATGACCCGTTATCGGATATTCTGGAGGATAGAATCATGGAAAATAAAGAAACAAGAAGAGCAATTCTGAATTATATTGAGCGTAATAGCAAAGCGAACCTTGGCGAACTTGCTATTATGCTGGGAACGGATGAAGTAACGGTAGCAAATGAGATTGCCGCTATGGAGAAGGAAAAGATCATTTGTGGATATCATACGATTATTGACTGGGATAAAGCAGGTTCAGATATGATTACGGCATTGATCGAAGTAAGAGTGACCCCGCAGAGAGATCAGGGCTTTGATAAAATTGCTGAGAGAATTTACAATTTTCCGGAAGTGACTGCTGTGTACCTGATTTCAGGCGGTTATGATCTGATGGTCATTCTGGAAGGATGGACATTGAAAGGGGTATCTCAGTTTGTGTCTGAGAAACTGGCGCCGATCGAATCAATTATTGGAACATCTACATATTTTATCTTGAAGAAATATAAAGACCATGGAACCATCATGGTACCGCAGAAGAAGGAAGAAAGGATGTTGGTGACACCGTAATGAGAAATCCATTATCACAGAAAGTAGTACAATTAGAACCATCAGGGATTCGTAAGTTTTTTGATATTGTAAATGAAATGAAGGATGCGATTTCACTGGGCGTTGGAGAACCGGATTTTGATACGCCATGGAGAATCCGTGAAGAAGGAATCTATTCGTTGGAAAGAGGACGTACATTTTATACATCGAATGCAGGGCTTAAGGAACTGAAGATCGAGATTGCAAATTATCTGAAAGACAGGGTAAATGTAGAATATGATCCTTATCACGAAGTCCTCGTGACTGTAGGAGGCAGTGAAGCGATTGATATGATGTTTCGTGCTATGCTGGATCCGGGAGATGAAGTGTTGATACCGCAGCCGAGTTATGTGTCCTATCTTCCGTGTGCATTTATGGCAGACGGAGTGCCGGTTGTAATTCCCCTGAAGAACGAGAATCAGTTTAAACTGACGGCAGAAGAACTGGAAGCGGCGATTACACCGAAGAGCAAGATTCTGGTCATGCCGTTCCCGAATAATCCCACGGGAGCAATTATGACTTCCGAGGATCTGAAGCCGATTATGGATGTGGTGATCAAGCATGATCTGTTTGTGCTCTCGGATGAAATCTACTCTGAATTAAGTTATATGGGAGATCATGTTTCCATTGCAAGTTTTCCGGGAATGAAAGAAAGAACGATTCTGGTTAACGGCTTTTCAAAGGGGTTTGCCATGACCGGATGGAGATTGGGGTATGCCTGCGGACCGGCAGAAATCATTGCACAAATGACAAAGATTCATCAGTATGCAATTATGTGCGCACCGACAAACAGTCAGTATGCAGCAGTGGAAGCGCTCAGAAACTGCCGCGGAGAAGTGGCTAAGATGCGCGAAGCTTATAATCAGAGAAGACGTTTTCTGGTTCATGAATTGAGAAGAATGGGATTGGAATGTTTTGAACCATACGGTGCTTTTTATATTTTCCCAAGTATCAAGGAATTTGGAATGACTTCGGAAGAATTCGCCACAAGATTCCTTGAAGAGGAGAAGGTGGCGGTCGTTCCGGGCACCGCTTTCGGAGCCAGCGGAGAAGGATTCGTGAGAATTTCTTATGCATATTCTCTGGAAGATCTGAAAGAAGCGCTTGGACGTCTGGAACGGTTTATTACAAGGCTGCGTACACAGAAAATAAAAGAAGTCTAACTTTTATGACAGAGGAGAACTGGGATGCTGAATATTGTATTGTTTGAACCGGAGATACCTGCGAATACAGGCAATATTGGCCGCACCTGTGTTGCGACGAACACCAGGCTGCATCTGATAGAACCACTTGGCTTTAGGCTGGATGAGAAAAGCCTGAAGCGCGCGGGAATGGATTACTGGAAGGATCTGGATGTTACCACATATATCGATTACCAGGATTTTATGGAGAGGAATCCGGGAGTGAAGATTTACATGGCGACCACGAAATCTCCGAATTTATATACGGACGTGCATTATGAGCCTGACTGCTACATTATGTTCGGAAAAGAAAGCGCCGGAATTCCTGAGGAGATTCTGATTCATCATAAAGAGGATTCGATACGGATCCCGATGGTAGGAGACATTCGTTCATTGAATCTGGGAAATTCTGTCGCGATTGTATTGTATGAGGCGTTGAGACAGAACGGATTTGCGGGGATGAATACAGAGGGACATCTTCACAGACTGGAATGGGATGTATAAGAAGAAAGGTTTTGCATCGTAAAATAACAGTCGGGAAACAGATAAGAACTTGTCTGTTCCCCGACTGTTTTAATGTGTTGAAAAATCTTATCCTTACTGCTCAGGATTACTTTTGCGAGTCGGAATGTAGAAATCAGGATGTTCACCCAGCCATGTGGTCTGAGGCATACAGGTCATGATCCACATATCTTCTTCGGAAATAGAAAAATCAAAGATATCCATATTACTCTTCATATGTGCTTCGGTAGAAGCTTTTGGAATCGGAATGATTCCTTTTTGAAGAAGAAAACGGAGGTTGATCTGAGGAATACTTTTTTGATATTTTTTAGCGAGCTTCGCAAGAAGTGCATTCCCGGCTAAAGCATTTTCGCGGCCTCGTCCGAGCGGGCTCCAAGCCATCGGACGGATATCGTGGGCGAGTAAGTAGCTGACGGCTGCTTCCTGAGAATACCCGGGATGAAGTTCCAACTGGTCGACCACCGGTTTTATTTTGCATCCGGAAAGTAGATTGTCCAGGTGATGCGGAAGGAAATTGCTGCACCCAAGACTCCTGATTTTACCCTCTGCATGCAGATCTTCCAGCGCCCGCCAGGTTTCCAGGTCCAATTCTTTCCAGTTTTCATTTTCGTCGCCGGTCTGGCGTGGCCAATGGATCAGGTAAAGATCCAGATAATCCATCTGAAGACGATCCAGCGTTGCTTCAAATGCCCTTTTGGCATTTTCATAGCCCATTTCATCGATCCATAATTTGCTTTCAATAAAAAATTCTTCACGTGGAATACCACTTTCTTTGATAGCCTGACCGAGCACTCTTTCTGTCTCATAGATGGAGGCCGTGTCAAAGAAACGGTATCCGGTTCGGATGGCAGTGCGGATGATTTCCAGATTGTCTCCGTCTTTCTCATTGTAAGTTCCGAAGCCGAAGCAGGGGAGTGATGTACCGTTGTTTAACGTATAACAGTCATTAATTGAATTCATATGCAACCTCTTTTCAAAAAAATCTGATTTTATTTTAAATGTAAGACAGAAAAAATGCAAGTTTTATTATGTACGCAAAAAAGAACAATTATTTGCTATCTTTCTATGATTTTACCAAAATACATCCCTTGTTTCGGACAACATTTTTTAAAAAATGTATAAAAAAAATTAAGCTTTAGAATTAAATTGCTAGACATCGGACACGAAAACAGATATAATAGGATACAGAGAAATTTCAGAAAGTGGGGAATCGGTATGAATTATAAACAAAGTGTGTTCCGTACTTTAGCCTTAATTTCACAGGTGGGTATAAGTATACTGGTCCCTATTTTGTTGTGCACGTTTCTCGGAGCATGGCTGGAGGAGAGAATATCTTTTCCGGTTTTTATCCCATTAATTATTGTTGGTGTGCTGGCGGGGGGAAGAAATGCATATTATTTAGTCAGGCATGCAAATGAAGATCCGGAAGACAGAAAAGAGTAGGATTGGCAGGAAGAAGGGAACGGGTATGGAGAGATCAGATGAGAGAGTGTTGAAAGACATGATCATGACCATGGTCATATACGGAATTATAGCACAGATTATCTGTCTGTTTATACCGGGAGATCATCTGAGGATGGCGGCAGGGCTCTGGATCGGAGTCGCGACCGGAATCGGGATGGCAATCCATATGAAGCAGTCTTTGGATGAGGCATTGTATCTTGACGAGAAGGGCGCCTCAAAGTACATGCAGAAAGCGTATGCGAAAAGGTATATTGCAGTGATCATTCTGTTTATAGGAGTCACTTACTTTAACCTTGTTAATATATTAACGCTTATTGCAGGAGTAATGGGATTAAAAGTTGCAGCATATTCGCAGCCGATTATGCACAAACTTTTTCAAAAGCTTAAAAAATCTTAAGTAAAGGAGGTTAAAAATGTGGGGAATAGCTTAGGGATACTGGCGGCGAAAGAACCGGATTTCCAAATCCACGGTCTCGTCAAGTTCGAACTGTTTGGACAAGAGCTTTGGCTAACCACCACCCATGTCAGTATCTTGATCGTTATTGCGTTAATGCTGATATTTGCGCTGGTTGTCCGTTCTAAGCTAAGTAATGCGGAAGGCAAGCCGGGAGCGTTACAGAATGTTGCGGAGTTTATTGTTGAAATGCTCGACAATATGACATACGGCAGCATGGGCAAGGAACTGGGAACAAAGTACCGGAATTACATTGGAGTGCTGTTCCTGTTCCTGATCGTATCGAATATTTCCGGACTTTTAGGACTCAGGCCGCCAACGGCAGATTATGGCGTTACATTGCCGCTTGGTCTTATCAGTTTTACTTTGATTCAGTACAACAATATCAAGTACAACAAAGCCGGAGCATTTACGAGTTTGTTCCAACCGTTGCCACTCTTGTTCCCGATTAATCTGATCGGTGAGATCGCAGTGCCGATTTCGCTTTCACTGCGTTTGTTTGGTAACGTGCTTTCCGGAACGGTTATCATGGGACTCTTATATGGACTGTTATATAAGATTACATGGGGCTGGCCGGGAATTTTACACGTATACTTTGACCTGTTCTCAGGTTGTATTCAGGCATACGTGTTTGCAATGCTGACAATGGTATTTATTAAAGACAAGGTACCCGATTAGCAGATGCTGAAAAAAATTCAAATCCAGAAAGAGATTAAGACAAAAAGAAAACAGGAGGAAGATTATTATGAATATTTCTAATGAAGGTTTAATTTTAGCGTGTTCAGCAATTGGAGCAGGTCTTGCGATGATCGCAGGTATCGGACCTGGAGTTGGACAGGGTATCGCTGCCGGACATGGTGCATCAGCAGTAGGACGTAATCCGGGAGCAAAATCTGACGTAACATCTACCATGCTTTTAGGACAGGCCGTAGCAGAGACAACCGGTCTTTATGGTCTGGTTATCGCATTGATTCTCTTATTCGCTAACCCACTGCTTGGAAAACTGTAAAAAGAGTGGTTATGCCTTGACAAAATAAGAGAAAGGAGGCCAGGCTTTGGAGCGTTTATTTAACTTGGATGCGCAGCTTCTTTTTGATGCAGCCGTAATGGCCTGCAGTATGTTTGTACTGTTCACATTGCTCTCTTATCTGTTATTCGATCCGGTTCGTAAGGTTCTGGAAGATCGTCGGAAGAGAGTTGCAGCGGAGCAGGAAACTGCAAAGAAAGAAAAAGAAGAAGCTATCGTATATAAAGAAGAATATGAGCAGAAATTAAAAGAAGTCGATAAAGAAGCTCAAGAAATCCTGAGTGAAGCCCGCAAGAAAGCGATGAAAAACGAAGCAAAGATCATCGCTGAGGCGAAGGAAGAGGCGGCTCGCATTATTGAACGCGCGAATGTTGAAATTGAACTGGAGAAGAAACGTGCTCTGGATGATATGAAGCAGGAGATGATCTCGATCGCGTCTATGATGGCTGGAAAGGTTGTTGCAGCTTCCATTGACACTAGTGTTCAGGATAGTCTGATTGATGAGACATTAAAAGAAATGGGTGAACAGACATGGCTAAGTTAGTATCAAAGGTTTACGGCGACGCCCTGTTTGAAGCTGCCCGTGAAGCCGGACGTATGGATGATATGTATGAGGAGGTTTTGGAACTTCAGAAGCTTCTTCAGGCAAACGAAGAACTCCAGAAGATGATGGAGAATCCGAAAGTCATACGTGAGGATAAGGAAAATGTCATTGAAACCGTCTTCCGCGGTCGGATTTCCGATGAGATCGTGGAATTGATGAAACTGATGATTGCCAAAGGGCGTTACAGTAACATTGAATCCGTGTTCGATTATTTTATCGGACTGGTAAAAGAAGAAAAGAAAATCGGAATTGCCTATGTGACAACAGCGGTAGAGCTGACAGATGGGCAGAAGGATGAGATAGTCAGACGGCTGCTTGAAACAACAAGATATGAATCATTTGAAATGAATTATGCGGTTGATGCATCATTGATCGGCGGAATGGTTATTCGTATCGGTGACCGTGTTGTGGATTCAAGTATCAAGACAAAGCTGTACGAGCTGTCAAAGAGCCTGAGAAAGATACAGGTTTGATTTATCCTTGAAAATTTAGAGAAAGAAGGTGGATTCGCTCCATGAACTTAAGACCAGAAGAGATTAGTTCTGTGATTAAAGAACAGATTCAGAGATACGCGTCTGAGCTTAATGTTTCTGACGTGGGAACCGTTATTCAGGTAGCGGATGGTATTGCGCGTGTCCACGGCCTTGAAAATGCGATGCAGGGAGAACTTCTGGAGTTCCCTTCTGAAGTATATGGTATGGTGCTGAACCTGGAGGAAGACAACGTTGGTGCCGTTCTTCTGGGAGATCACAAGAACATTAATGAAGGGGATACCGTTAAGACGACCGGACGAGTTGTTGAGGTTCCGGTAGGCGACTGCATGCTGGGTCGTGTAGTAAATGCACTTGGACAGCCAATTGATGGCAAAGGACCGATTCAGGCGGAGAATTACCGTCAGATCGAACGAGTAGCACCGGGTGTTATTACCCGTAAATCAGTAGATACCCCTCTGCAGACCGGTATCAAAGCGATCGACTCCATGATTCCGATCGGACGTGGACAGCGTGAGCTTATCATCGGTGACAGACAGACCGGTAAGACTGCCATTGCGATTGATACGATTATCAATCAGAAAGGGCAGGGAGTAAAATGTATCTATGTAGCAATCGGACAGAAGGCTTCTACCGTTGCTAACATTGTAAAGACACTGGAGAGCTATGGCGCTATGGATTACACCACCGTAGTAGCTGCGACAGCAAGTGAACTGGCACCTCTGCAGTACATTGCACCATATTCAGGATGTGCAATGGGTGAAGAATGGATGGAGAAGGGCGAAGACGTTCTGATCGTTTATGATGACTTGTCCAAACATGCAACTGCATACCGTACACTTTCCTTGCTGCTTCGTCGTCCGCCAGGACGTGAGGCTTATCCTGGAGACGTTTTCTATCTGCATTCAAGACTTTTGGAAAGAGCTGCGCGTCTTTCTGATGAACTTGGCGGAGGTTCTCTTACTGCACTTCCGATCATCGAGACTCAGGCAGGTGACGTATCAGCTTACATTCCGACCAACGTAATTTCAATTACAGATGGTCAGATCTATCTGGAAACAGAAGCTTTCAATGCCGGTTTCCGTCCGGCTATCAACGCGGGTCTTTCTGTATCACGAGTTGGTGGTTCCGCACAGATCAAGGCTATGAAGAAGATTGCAGGTACGATCCGTACAGACCTTGCTCAGTATCGTGAGCTGGCATCTTTCGCCCAGTTCGGTTCTGATCTTGACGCTGATACGGCAGAACGTCTTGCACAGGGCGAGCGTGTTCGTGAAATTCTGAAGCAGCCACAGTATCAGCCGATGCCGGTTGAATACCAGATTATTATCATTTACGCTGCTGTTAAGAAGCTGATTCTTGATATCCCGGTTGAGGATGTTCTTCGTTTTGAAAAGGGATTATTTGAATATATTGACACAAAATATCCGGAAATTCCAGAATCTATCAGAACAAAGAAAGTTATGACTGAGGAAGTAGAAGAGACACTGAAGAAGGCAATCAGCGAATTTAAAAAAGAATTCTAGGAAGAGGTGACAGATCATGGCATCTATGAGAGATATCAAGCGGCGTCGGACCAGTATCCAGAGTACGCAGCAGATTACAAAAGCCATGAAGCTTGTTTCTACCGCTAAATTACAGAAAGCAAGAAGCCGTGCCGAGGATTCGAAAGCATATTTTAATTGTATGTACCAGACAATGACCTCATTGCTTGCCAAAGCAGGCAATCTCGATCATCCGTATGTAAAATCAAATGGTTGCGAGAAAAAAGCGATCGTTGTAGTTACTTCTAACCGAGGTCTTGCCGGAGGGTACAATTCAAATATCGTAAGACTGATTACCGGCAGTGATTTTAAGAAAGAGGACGTTCGCATTTATGCGGTCGGAGGAAAGGGACTGGAACTGCTGAAGCACAGAGGGTACGAAGTGGTTGCCGATTATTCGGAGATCATTGAAGAACCGGTTTATGATGATGCGAAAGTAGTTGCAACCCGACTTCTTGACGATTTTGCCAAGGGCGAGATCGGAGAGATTTACCTTGCCTATACTTTCTTTAAAAATACGGTCAGCCATATACCGACTCTGATGAAAGTGCTTCCGGTTGAAGCACAGGAGGCAGAGGAAGGGGAAGAGGAAGCAAATGCAGTGGACAAGATTACTCCGATGAATTTCGAACCGGAGGAAGAGGAAGCTGTCCGGCTTCTTGTTCCAAAGTATATCAGCAGCATTCTGTATGGCGCTTTTATAGAAGCGGTTGCAAGTGAAAATGGTGCCCGTATGCAGGCAATGGATTCTGCTACAAGCAATGCAGAAGAAATGATTAATGATTTGGAATTGAAATATAACAGAGCACGTCAGGGTGCTATTACTCAGGAACTTACGGAGATTATTGCCGGTGCGGAAGCAATCGGTTAGTAATCAAGCAAGGGCCTTGTAAGTAAGGAGGAAAAAATGGCAGATAAGAATATAGGGAAGATCACCCAGGTTGTCGGTGCCGTACTTGACCTCAAGTTTTCAGAAGGAAAATTACCGGAAATCAACGAAGCGGTTGAAATTACGAGAAAAGACGGAAGAATCCTTGTGGTAGAAGTTGCACAGCATCTGGGTGACGACACAGTAAGATGTATTGCCATGGATTCAACGGACGGTCTGGTTCGCGGTATGGATGCCGTTGCAACCGGAGGACCGATTTCCGTACCAGTTGGCGAAGCAACACTTGGCCGTATCTTCAACGTACTTGGTAAGCCAATCGACGAAAAGCCTGCACCGGAAGATGTAGAGTATATGCCGATTCACAGAAAAGCTCCAAGTTTTGAAGAACAGGCAACAGAGACCGAGATGCTGGAGACCGGTATCAAAGTCGTTGACCTTCTTTGCCCATATCAGAAGGGTGGAAAGATCGGTCTGTTTGGAGGTGCCGGAGTAGGAAAAACGGTACTTATCCAGGAACTTATTACAAATATTGCAACAGAACATGGTGGCTATTCTGTATTTACAGGTGTAGGTGAACGTACCCGTGAGGGAAATGACTTATATGGTGAAATGACAGAATCCGGAGTTATTAAGAAAACGGCCATGGTATTCGGACAGATGAACGAACCGCCTGGAGCGCGTATGAGAGTAGGTCTTACCGGACTGACTCTTGCTGAATACTTCCGTGATAAAGGTGGAAAGGACGTACTTCTTTTCATCGACAATATTTTCCGTTTCACACAGGCAGGTTCTGAGGTATCTGCGTTGCTTGGACGTATGCCTTCAGCCGTAGGTTACCAGCCGACACTGCAGACAGAGATGGGGGCTCTTCAGGAGCGTATTACTTCAACAAAGAGTGGTTCTATCACATCCGTACAGGCTGTATATGTACCGGCCGATGACTTGACTGACCCGGCTCCGGCTACAACATTTGCCCATCTGGATGCGACGACCGTACTTTCACGTGCTATCGTAGAACTTGGTATTTATCCGGCTGTAGACCCGCTGGAGTCTACATCCCGTATTCTCGACCCGCATATTGTTGGCGAGGAACACTATAAAGTTGCCCGTGGTGTACAGGAGATTCTTCAGAAATACAAAGAACTGCAGGATATTATCGCAATTCTTGGTATGGATGAGCTTTCAGAAGAAGATAAGCTGGTTGTATCTCGTGCTCGTAAGATTCAGAGATTCCTGTCCCAGCCGTTCCATGTAGCTACGCAGTTCACCGGCCTGGAGGGACGTTATGTTCCGATCAGCGAGACGATTCAGGGCTTCAAGGAAATTCTGGAAGGAAAGCATGATGATATTCCGGAAGGATATTTCCTGAATGCAGGTAATATTGATGACGTGCTTGCCCGTGTGAAATAGGAGGGACGTCCTATGGCAGAAAAGTTTAAACTGAGTATCATTTCTCCGGACAGAGTGTTCACAGAAGGCGAAGCTGAATTCCTGGAATTCACAAGCACAGAAGGAGAGCTCGGTATCTATGCTCAGCATATACCGCTTACGACCATTCTGGAACCGTGTGTGATGAAAATTCATAATGAAGGGGAAGTGAAGAAAGCAGCAATTCTTGGAGGATTTGTAGAAATCCTGAAAGATAAGATTACCGTACTTGCTGAAGATGCCCAGTGGCCGGATGATATTGATGTAGCCCGTGCAAAAGCGGCAAAGAAACGCGCGGAAGATCGGCTTACTGCAAAACAGGAAGGAACAGATATGCTTCGTGCAGAAGCGGCACTGAAACGTGCAATTGCACGAATCAATACGGTGGATTAATAAGAATAAAAGGGAGCTTTTGGCTCCCTTTTGTTTTACGATTATTTAGCCTGATACGGAGGATCTGCAGGATAACCGCTCCCGATTTTTTGCATGGCACGTTGTACGGAATCTCTGGAATTTTTCCAGTCAGCATCTTGAAAACGATAATCAAATTTCTTTTGGAACCATATGCTGACGTTATTGCTTCCGCTGACTGCGGAAGTGTTTTTGTGGAAACGATCAGCCAGATTTGGTTTGGCGGAAGAGGAATAGTTCTTCATTTCCTTTTTTAGGTCACCGGTGAGCTTTTTCAAATGAGTTTCCAGAATTAAAGCACTGCCAAGCCTGTTTCCATAAGAAAACATTTTTTGATAGTGTTCACGACAAAAACCGGCTTGATCGGTTGCAGCGCGAATATCATCGCGCATATAGGATGCGCCTGACCCAAGAACAAAATCGAGGGCATGCTGTTCGAGGTCTCTTTCAATGAAACAAAACGGGCATTCATCATTTGCACGAAATGCATCCATTAAGGGAATAGTGTATAATTGTTCTTTCATATGTAAATTCCTTTCAGTAAAATGAGATAAAGAGTTTATATAATATTTATTTTACTTTATTGGATATCGTTATACAATCATGTTATTATAAGATGATAAAAATAAATTGAAAAGTTAGATAGATGGAACGGAGGAATAGGATGAAATCGTTGGTTATTGCCGAGAAACCGTCTGTAGCCCGTGATATTGCACGGGTATTAAAGTGCAGTAAAAAGCTGAATGGAGCAATTGAAGGAAATAGGTATATTATAACCTGGGGGTTGGGACACCTGGTAACGCTGGCAGATCCGGAAGATTATAATGTGAAATATAAAGAATGGAAGATGGAACATCTTCCTATGATGCCCAATCCCTTTAAATTAGAAGTAATCGGACAGACCGGAAAACAATTTTCAGCAGTCAAGAACCAGATTCACCGAAAAGATGTAGAGGAAATTATTATCGCTACAGATGCAGGGAGAGAGGGAGAACTGGTGGCCCGTCTGATCCTTGAAAAAGCGGGGAGTAAGAAACCGATTAAACGTCTGTGGATATCCTCTGTTACAGACAAAGCGATTTCTGACGGATTTGCGCATCTGAAAAATGGGCATGACTATGATTCGCTGTATGATGCGGCAATGTGCCGGGCAGAAGCTGACTGGCTGGTCGGAATTAATGCTACGCGTGCGTTAACCTGTAAATATAATGCACAGCTTTCCTGTGGTCGTGTTCAGACACCGACACTGGCTATGATTGCAAAAAGAGAAGCACAGATTAAGGAATTTAAGCCGGTTCCATTCTATGGAATGACGGCAAAAACGGGCGGACTGACATTAACATGGCAGGATCAAAAATCAAAAAGTTACCGGTCATTTGATAAAGAGCGAATGGAGAAACTGGTGTCGCAGCTTAGAGGGGAAGAAGCTGTAGTGACTGCGATTAAAAAGACACCGAAGAAAACACCGGCTCCGCTATTGTATGACCTTACAGAGCTTCAGCGAGATGCAAATAAAAAATATGGTTTTTCTGCCAAGGAAACACTGAATATTATGCAGCGATTATACGAAAATCATAAGGTGCTTACTTATCCGAGAACAGATTCACGCTATCTGAGCAGCGATATTATACCGACTCTGAAAGACAGGCTGGCAGCATGTCAGACAGGCCCTTATCGGAAAATGGCTCTCATGGCATCCAAACAGACTCTGCCGGGAAAACCTGCGTTTGTAAATGACGCAAAGGTATCGGATCATCATGCCATTATTCCGACTGAGCAATCGGCACAGTTAAGTCATATGACAAATGAGGAATGGAAAATATATGATCTGGTAGTAAGAAGGTTTATGGCAGTGTTCTTTCCTCCGTTTCAATATGAACAGACTCAGGTAACTGTAGAAATTGCAGGAGAGCATTTTGTTGCGTCCGGCAAAATAATAAAGAGTCAAGGATGGAAGGAAGTGTATGGAGATCTTCAGACGACGGAGGACGAAACGGAAAATGAAGAGGATCGAAGCTTAAAAGATCAGACTTTGCCGGAGATAAAAGAAGGAGATCGTTTGCCGGAACTGTATATTTCTATGACAGAAGGAAAGACAAAGCCGCCGGCTCCATTCAACGAGGCAACTCTGCTTTCCGCTATGGAGAATCCGATCGCTTTTATGGAATCCCACGACAAGAAAATGGCGCAGACTCTGGGAGAGACAGGCGGACTCGGAACGGTTGCCACAAGAGCAGATATCATTGAAAAATTATTCGGAAGTTTTCTTCTGGAAAAACGAGGGAAAGATATTTATCTCACATCCAAGGCAAAACAGCTTTTGGAATTGGTTCCGGAAGAACTGAAAAAGCCGGAACTTACAGCTGATTGGGAAATGAAGCTGTCACGTATTGCAAAAGGACAGATGAAGAAACAGACATTTATGAAAGAGATTGAAGGATATACGCAAGAAATTCTGGATGAGATCAAATGTGGTGAGGGAACTTTCCGTCATGATAACTTGACAAATACAAAATGCCCCAGATGCGGAAAACGTATGCTGGCAGTAAAAGGCAAAAACAGTGAGATGCTGGTTTGTCAGGACAGAGAATGCGGATATCGCGAGACGGTTGCAAAGACGACAAATGCTCGCTGTCCTGTATGTCATAAGAAAATGCAGCTCCGCGGAAAAGGTGAAAGTCAGATTTTTGTATGTGTTTGCGGGCACAAAGAAAAACTGACAGCATTCCAGGAAAGGCGTAAAAAAGAAGGCGCCGGTGTCAGCAAAAAAGATGTGCAGAAATATCTGAAAAAGCAGAAGGAAGAACCGGTCAACAACGCATTTGCAGATGCATTTGCCAAATTGAATCTCAAATAGAAAGCAAAGCACCATCTGACACGATTCACATATAATAAAGTATATTCTGATGAAATGGAAGTGCCTGAGATGGACATAAAGATGCCTTATTATATGACATATCCGATGCCGTTTCTGTTTGATGATGAAAAGGAAGCAGATCGTGATTATGAATACCTGAGAAGCATGTATCCGGAACTTGCAAAGCAGATTATCCCTTATGTTGAGGAAGAATGCGATCGGTTGGATTATGAAGGAAGTATGATTTTTGATGAATATCCGGATAAACTTCAACTCCGTTTAATCTGTAGCAGAGTTTATGAAAAAGTAATGGAACAAGAGAAAATCAAGGAATTCTCTCTGGAGGATAATCAGATACAAGAGCAGGTGAGAAGACCGGTCCGGAGTCGCAGAAAACCAGACCGGATCAGGGATATCATAGAATTATTGACATTTCATGAGCTGATGCGAAGAAGAAACAGGCATAGAGAGCAGCAAAGAAGGCGCTACTGGTAAATAAGATGCCATTCCAAACTATTATAGAAAAAGATTGATAAAATACAGAGGTATGTGCTATAATAGCTGAGCGGCAAAATCAGGAGGCTATATGATTAGAAAAAATGCGGAGGTACATATGAAAAATATTGTTTTTATCGGAATGCCCGCAGTAGGCAAAAGTACAGTAGGAGTCGTTGTGGCGAAGCGGCTTGGTTATGAATTCATAGACACTGATTTGCTGATACAGAAACAGGAACAAAGGCTGTTGAGGGAGATTATTGAACAGGAAGGAATTGATAATTTCCTGAAGATTGAAAATCAGGTAAACAGAGATATCGAGGTGGAACATGCAGTCATTTCTCCCGGAGGGAGTGTTGTCTATTGTGAAGAAGCTATGCGCCACTTTAAAGAAAATGGAATTATTGTTTACCTGCAGGTGTCGTTTGACACTATTAATTCCCGCTTGAAGAATGCAAAAAAACGCGGTGTAACGCTCAGGAACGGCCAGACGCTCAAAGATCTATATGATGAAAGGATCAGCCTTTTTGAAAAGTATGCTGACATTACCGTTTCTGAAGAAGGATTAGAGCTGGAAGAAACCATAGAAAAGGTACTTGATGAGCTGGAGAGCATGGAAAAATAGTAGAAAAAGTTTCAAAAATGTTACGAAGTGGTTACATCCGGTTCATATATCAATAGAAAAAATTTTACAAAATTATATTAGTGTGCTATACTATTCAAGAAAGAGATGAAAAGTACAAAAGTATCCCCATACATTTCTTCACAGTTGTGGCAAATTTATAATAGTATGAGGGTTTTTGTTTTTGAGATAATAATAGATAAGTGACATAGATAACAACATTTAAGAGGGAAGAAAACGTCTGTAGAGGTGTAATATGGAACAGTATATAATTAAGGGTGGCAATCCATTGGTTGGCGAGGTTGAAATTGGTGGAGCAAAGAATGCAGCACTCGCTATTTTAGCTGCGGCAATAATGACGGATGAGACTGTAATGATCGATAATCTTCCGGATGTAAATGATATCAATGTATTATTGGAAGCCATTGAAGGGATTGGAGCCAGAGTTCAGAGAATCGACCGGCATACAGTTAAGATCAATGGAAGCCATATTACCGATTTTGACATCGAGTACGACTATATTAAGAAGATCAGAGCTTCTTACTATTTGCTCGGAGCTCTGCTTGGAAAATATAAAAGAGCGGAGGTTGCTCTTCCGGGTGGATGTAATATCGGAAGTCGTCCGATCGACCAGCATTTAAAAGGATTCAGGGCACTCGGAGCATATGTGGACATTGAACACGGAAAGATCATTGCCGAGGCTGATCATCTGAGAGGAAAACACATCTATTTTGACGTGGTCAGTGTCGGAGCTACGATCAATGTAATGATGGCTGCATCCATGGCAGATGGCCTTACAATTATGGAAAATGTGGCAAAGGAGCCGCATGTTGTTGATGTTGCCAATTTCCTGAACAGCATGGGTGCGAATATTCGCGGGGCAGGAACGGATGTTATTAAGATCCGTGGCGTGTCTAAGCTTCATTCTACAACGTATTCCATCATTCCGGATCAGATTGAAGCGGGAACATTTATGTTCGCGGCAGCAGCGACCCGCGGGGATGTAACTGTGTTAAATGTCATTCCAAAACATCTGGAAGCTACGATCGCAAAGTTGGTTGAGATCGGCTGTGAAGTAGAAGAGTTTGATGACGCGGTTCGCGTGGTTTCGAAAGGAGCTCTGCGCAATACGCAGGTTAAGACACTTCCTTATCCGGGATTCCCGACAGATATGCAGCCGCAGATCGGTGTTACACTTGCTCTTTGCAAAGGGACAAGTACGATTACAGAAAGTATTTTTGAAAACCGTTTTAAATATCTGGATGAGCTGGCAAGAATGGGCGCGAATGTCAAGATTGAAGGCAATTCCGCGACGATTGAAGGCGTGAATGGATTTTCAGGAGCCAGAGTCAGCGCACCTGACCTCAGAGCCGGAGCCGCACTGGTAATAGCCGGACTTGCGGCAGATGGAATTACGATTGTGGATGATATTGTTTATATCCAGAGAGGGTATGAACGGTTTGAAGAAAAACTTAGAAGTCTCGGAGCACAGATTGAGAAGGTAAGTACAGAGCGGGAAATTCAGAAATTCAAACTGAAAGTATGTTAATTGTACTGAGAATATTGAAAAAAGCATACAGATATTAAAAAATGTAGGGAGCACAGCAGCAAAAATGTTGTGTTCCCTATTGACGTATATAACAACAAGTGATATGATGTGTAGCGGAACAGAATAAAGAAGCTTTCTCTTATTCAGAGTGGTGGAGGTACAAAGGATCTGTGAAGCCACGGCAACCCCATTTTAACAATGGAAGGTGCCAACCTGAGCGAGTAATCGAACAATAAGAGGATTGATGATGAAATATCGGGTCAGTCCTTTTGGGACTGATTTTTTTTGACACATCGGATTCGAATAGATGATCCGGTATGTCAAATCCTTAAAAAGGAATACGATTTTGTGTACAATCATATAAGAGAGAGTGGCAGAAAAAGAAAGGAAAAGAAGATGGAAAGAGTATTATTTACTTCAGAATCAGTAACCGAAGGACATCCGGATAAGATGTGCGACCAGATCTCAGATGCAATTCTGGACGCACTTATGGAGCAGGATCCGATGAGCCGTGTGGCATGCGAGACCTGCACGACGACAGGACTTGTTATGGTCATGGGGGAGATCACAACAAATGCATACGTGGATATTCAGAAAATCGTGCGCGATACAGTAAGAGAAATCGGATATACCAGAGGAAAATATGGATTCGATGCAGATACCTGCGGAGTCATTACTGCAATTGATGAGCAATCTGCGGATATTGCTCTTGGGGTTGACAAGGCCTTAGAAGCAAAAGAGAATAAAATGTCAGATGAAGAACTGGAAGCAATCGGTGCAGGAGATCAGGGAATGATGTTCGGGTATGCGTCCGATGAAACAGAGGAATATATGCCATATCCTATCGCTTTGGCACATAAGCTTGCACTCCGTCTGACGGAAGTAAGAAAGAATGGAACGCTTCCGTATCTTCGACCGGATGGTAAGACACAGGTTACCGTGGAATATGACGAGAACGGAGTACCGGCACGTCTTGACGCAGTGGTATTATCTACACAGCATGACCCGGAGGTGAGTCAGGAACAGATTCATGAAGATGTGAAGAAATACATTTTCGACGAAATCCTTCCGGCAGAAATGGTTGATGAGAATACCAAGTTTTTCATCAATCCGACTGGACGTTTTGTAATCGGAGGTCCTCATGGGGACAGCGGACTGACCGGACGTAAGATTATTGTGGACACTTACGGCGGAATGGCACGCCATGGCGGCGGAGCATTTTCCGGAAAAGACTGCACGAAGGTAGACCGTTCAGCAGCATATGCGGCAAGATATGTTGCAAAGAATATTGTGGCAGCAGGACTTGCAAAAAAATGTGAGATTCAGCTCTCCTATGCAATCGGTGTTGCTCAGCCAACTTCGGTTATGGTCGATACCTTTGGAACAGGAAAGATTTCTGATAATAAACTTGTGGAGATCATCCGTGAGAACTTTGATCTTCGCCCGGCAGGCATTATCAAAATGTTGGATCTCAGACGTCCGATCTACAAGCAGACAGCTGCATATGGACATTTCGGACGCAATGACCTGGATCTTCCGTGGGAAAAACTGGACAAGGCAGAAGAATTGAAGAAGTATTTATAGAATTTTTAGAAAAATTTATGGGCGCTTTGATGTGAAGCGCCCGTTTTTGTGCTATTCTATATTCAGTAATGTGCAGAAAGGACAGATTTGAATATGAAGTTACGCACGAGACTTGTGATTTCATTTGTAACGATTATTACACTTCCGACTATACTGACAGCACTTCTTACATGGGGAATCGCACAGTATCAGATCGGTGTGATCGTGAAGAATTATGGGAGCAGTGGAACAGAGTATAAGAGCTTTTCGAATTCGCTTGAGTTTCTGGGGCAGATGCCGGAGGTCAGGAGTTTTATCCTGCATACCTTGTTCTCAGTTATAATGATTCTTGTACTTACAGCAGTGATTCTGATTTTCTGGGTTTATGGAGGAATCATCAGTCCGATCAATAAACTGCAGGAAGCTGCGAAGAATATCAAAGAGGGAAATCTTGATTTTGAACTGAAACCGGAGAAAGATGATGAGCTGGGGCAGCTTATGCAGGCATTCGAGGAGATGAGGATACGCCTTAAGGATAATGCGGAAGAGAAGCTGCGGTATGACAAAGAGAGTAAGGAACTGATCAGTAATATTTCACATGATCTGAAGACGCCGATTACAGCGATCAAGGGGTATGTAGAAGGGATCAGAGATGGAGTAGCGGATACACCGGAGAAGATGGACAAATATCTCGGAACCATATATAATAAAGCCAATGAGATGAATCTTCTTATCAATGAGCTGACGCTCTACGCGAAGATTGATACGAATCGAATTCCGTATAATTTTGCGCCGCTGTCGGTAAATGCTTATTTTGATGACTGCGCGGAAGATCTTGCGATGGAACTGGATTCCAAGAATGTGGAGTTCGGGTATTTTAACTATGTGGAGGATGATCAGAAGATCATTGCTGATCCGGAGCAGCTTAAGAGGGTTATCAATAATATTATCAGTAACTCGCTTAAGTATATGGAGCGTGAACATGGACTGATCAATCTCCGGGTGAAGGATGTTGGAGACTTTATTCAGGTGGAGCTGGAGGATAACGGGAAGGGCATTGCAGCAAAAGATCTGCCGAATATATTTGACCGCTTTTACCGGACGGATGCATCCCGGAATTCATCCAAGGGTGGAAGTGGAATCGGTCTTTCGATCGTTAAGAAGATTATTGAAGATCATGGAGGAAAGATCTGGGCAACCAGCCGTGAAGGAACGGGCACAGTCATGTACTTTGTGATCAGAAAATACCAGGAGGTACCAAACGTATGAGCAGAATACTGATTATTGAGGATGAAGAAGCAATTGCAGATCTTGAGAAGGATTATCTGGAATTGAGCGGGTTCGAAGTGGAAGTTGCGAATGACGGAGTGACCGGTCTCGACAAAGCATTGAATGAAGATTATAATTTGCTGATTCTGGATCTGATGCTGCCGGGAGTAGACGGATTCGAAATTTGCAGAAAAGTCAGGGATGAAAAGAATACACCTATCATTATGGTTTCCGCTAAAAAGGATGATATTGACAAGATACGAGGGCTTGGTCTCGGAGCAGATGATTACATGACGAAGCCATTCAGCCCGAGTGAACTTGTTGCGAGGGTGAAAGCGCATCTTGCACGGTATGAAAGGCTGATCGGCAGTGCGGTTGAAGAAAACAAAGTGATTGAGATTCGAGGTCTCAAGATTGATACGACAGCGCGAAGAGTATGGATCAATGGCGAAGAAAAACCGTTTACTACAAAAGAATTTGACTTGCTGACATTTCTGGCAAGTCATCCGAATCATGTTTATACAAAGGATGAACTGTTTAGTGAGATCTGGGATATGGAATCCATTGGAGATATTGCAACGGTGACAGTTCATATTAAGAAAATCAGAGAGAAGATTGAATACGATACTTCCAATCCTCAGTATATAGAGACCATCTGGGGAGTAGGATACAGGTTTAAGATGTAATATGGAAAAATTAAAAAAAATCAGATTAACGACGACGCAATTACTTGCGACCGGGTTTCTGGGAATTATTTTATTGGGCGGTATCCTTTTGTGGCTGCCCATTTCCAATACTCGGCCTATTTCATTGATCGACGCACTCTTCACGGCGGTTACATCAGTATGCGTGACCGGACTTGTAACGGTCACTCCGGCAGTACAGTTTACTTTATTTGGGAAAATCGTGCTGTTGATTCTGATACAGATCGGCGGTCTGGGAATCATTGCCTGCGTAACAGCATTCTTTATTATCATGAAAAGACGTATTTCACTGAAAGAGAGGGTCGTGATCCTGGAAGCCTACAGCATGGAATCCTTATCCGGAATGGTTGCCATGATCCTAAGAATCTTAAAAGGGACCATCTGTCTGGAAGGAATTGGAGCATTGCTTTATTCATTCCGGTTTGTGCCGGAATTTGGTGTTGTGAAAGGGATTGGATATTCAGTTTTTCATGCGGTGTCTGCATTCTGCAATGCCGGTATTGATATTCTGGGTGATTCCAGTTTTATTCCGTATGCGGATAGTGTAGTGGTGAATTTCACGACCATTTTGTTGGTTGTACTTAGTGGACTTGGATTCACGGTATGGCAGGATCTTGGACAGAACCTGAAAAAAGTATGGAAAAAAGAATTAGAACTCAGAAGATTATTTAAAAAACTCCGTTTGCATTCCAAGATCGTACTGATCATGACATCTGTGTTGATTGTATCAGGCACACTGGCCTTTCTGCTTCTGGAATACAATAATCCGGGGACGATCGGAGATATGAGTTTTGGAGAAAAACTGATGTCTTCTTTGTTTCATTCGGTGTCAACCAGAACGGCAGGCTTTGCAACTGTACCACAGGGGGAACTGACGCAGGGAACGATGTTTACGACTTGCATACTGATGTTTATCGGAGGGTCTCCAGGCGGAACAGCAGGCGGAGTGAAGACGACAACGATTGCAATGCTGATCCTGTGCTGTGTGTCTGTCCTTCAGAATAAGAAAGATGTGGAATGTTTTGGAAGAAGAATTCAGGCGGACAATATCAGAACGGGAATCTGTGTTGTTATCCTTGCGTTTGTATCGCTGCTTGCAGGAACGACACTGCTCACAATATTTGAGGGAGATGTGGACTTCATCCGGATTATGTATGAGACTACGTCGGCGATAGGGACGGTCGGTCTGTCAGCTGATCTGACGTCACAGCTCTGTACGGCAAGTAAATTTGTAATCATGGTCCTGATGTATATCGGAAGACTTGGGCCAATTACATTTGCACTTGCTTTCGGGACAGGAAGAAAATCGAAGAATCATATTCGTCAGCTTCCGGTTCAAGGGATTTTGATCGGATAAGAAAAACATGCCAAACGGCAGCAGAAGGAGTGGGAAAATGACAAAACAGTTTGCAGTATTAGGACTTGGAAGTTTCGGATACAGTATGGCCATTACTTTAGAAGAACTTGGATGTGAAGTGGTCGCTGTAGATTCTTCGGAAGACAAGGTACAGCAGATCGCAGATGAAGTGTCATATGCGGTCTGTGCAGATATTCAGGATAAAGATTTTATCAAAGCATTGGGAGCAAGGAATCTGGACGGTGTGGTCGTTGCGATTTCCGAAAATCTGGAAGTGAGTATTCTGGCTACGCTTCTGGCGAAAGAACTTGGAGCACCGTATGTGTTGGCGAAGGCGCAGAGTGATATTCATGCGGATATTTTGAAGAAGCTTGGCGCCGACAAGGTAGTATTCCCGGAACAGGAGATGGGAAGAAGAGTTGCCAAAACACTCGCCACCAAGAATTTCACAGACTGGATCTCACTTTCAACGGATTTCAGCATGGTAGAAGCGCCGCTTCCGGAAGCGTGGGTCGGTAAATGTCTTCTTGAATTGAATGTCAGAGAAAAATTCGGAATCAATGTAGTAGGAATCATCCGTAATCAACAGGTGACCGTGAATATACAGCCGCAGGAATGCCTGGAAGCAGGAGATATGATGATCCTGATTGGAGAAAATAAAGTTTTGAATGATATCAGTAAAGGAAATTTAGTATGATAACCAGTACGGGAAATGGCAGAGTCAAGCAGTTGATTCAGTGGCAGAAAAAAAGAAAAGCAAGAGATAAAGACGGAGTATTTCTGGTTGAGGGACTCCGGATGTTTGTGGAAGCACCACGGGAAAACGTGCGAGAGCTTTATGTGTCCGAGAGCTTTTACCAGAACCAGGAGGAGAAATTGCAGCTGGATGAGTGGAAAGCAAAGCTGGAGATTCTTTCGGACCATGTGTTTGACCATGTATCGGATACCATGACTCCGCAGGGGGTGCTGTTGGTGATGGAACAGCGGAAATATACCCTGGAAGAGATGCTTTCAAACGGAAGAGGGCAGGAAGAACCACTTCTGATGGTGTTGGATAATCTTCAGGATCCGGGCAATTTGGGGACGATCTTGCGGGCCGGAGAAGCAGCCGGAGTGACCGGTGTCATTCTCAGCCGGGATTGTGTGGATATTTATAATCCAAAGGTGATTCGTTCTACGATGGGATCGATCTACCGGATGCCGTTTGTATATGTAGACCAGCTTCCGGAAGTGGTTTCCATGCTGTCTGGCAGTGGGATCCGGACCTATGCGGCCCATTTGGATGGAAAGAACAGCTATGAGAAAGAGAATTATAAGAAAGGGACTGCATTTTTGATTGGAAATGAGGGCAACGGACTGCGAAAAGAAACGGCAGACGCGGCCGATATTTATGTACGAATTCCGATGTGCGGAAAGGTGGAATCCTTAAATGCAGCGATTGCCTCGTCGGTTTTGATGTTTGAGGCGGCAAGACAGAGAAGGGAGTAAATCTATGAAACCTGTAATTGATCTGGAAAAAGAATATGGTTTGGTATTCGACGGAGGAGGAGCGCGCGGAGCATATCAGATCGGTGCGTGGAAAGCGTTGGAAGAAGCAGGAGTAAAAATTCAGGCAGTGGCAGGTACATCGGTGGGCGCGTTAAATGGCGCCCTTGTCTGTATGGGGGATCTGGGAAAGGCAGAAAATATCTGGAAAAAAATGTCATTTTCACAGGTGATGGATGTAGATGACGGGCTCATGGAAGCGCTTTTTGATGGAGAAGTTCCGGTTAGAGAATTCCTGAAAAAAGTTTGGGCAAAACTCTCTGACGGTGGAGTGGACATCACCCCATTAAAAGAATTAATTCACGAATGTGTGGATGAAGAAAAAATCCGCAGTTGTGGGAAAGAGTTCTGTCTGCTTACATTTTCTCTGTCAGATTTTAAAGAACTGGATCTCAGTGTCGAGGATATTCCGGATGGACTTCTTGAAGATTTCCTGCTTGCAAGCGCGTACCTCCTGGGCTTTAAAAACGAACCGCTTCATGGGAAGACCTATATTGACGGTGGAGTGATTAATAATGTTCCGACAAATTCCCTGTTAAAAAGAGGCTACAAGGATATTATTCAGATAAGGATTCTGGGACCGGGGCGTGTACCAAGAGCAGTTCTCCCTGAAGAAGGCAGTTTTTATGAAGTGATACCGCGGGTGAGTCTGGGAAGTATTCTGGAATTTTCTGAAAAACGCAGCCGTCAGAACCTGAAAATCGGCTATTATGATACAAAAAGAATGATTTTTGGGCTGGAAGGCTCAATTTACTATATTGAACAAACACACGAAGAGTGCTATTATGTAGAAATAATGAAACTTATCAGTGAATTGGAAAAGGCAGAATACCGTATGAAGCTGAAGCTTCCCATTGCCTGCTCCGATAAAGAACTGTTTCTCGGCATGCTGGAAGCAAGTGCAAAACTGATGAGAGTTCAAAAATACAATATCTACAAGGTAGACGAACTGTGGGATATCGTATGTGAACGTTTTGAACGTTATTCTGAAACAAGGCTGACACAGCTTCCTGGTTTTGTTTACGTAATTGTGGGGATAAGAAAGGAATACAAGATGGACTTAAAAGGAAGAAATTTTTTGACACTGAAAGACTATACCCCTGCGGAAATCGAATATCTGCTTGACCTGGCGGCAGATCTGAAAGAGAAGAAGAAAAAGGGAATACCGGTAGATACACTCAGGGGTAAGAATATTGCGCTGATTTTTGAAAAAAGCAGCACAAGAACCCGTTGCTCTTTCGAAGTTGCGGCACATGATCTTGGTATGGGAACCACATATCTTGATCCTTCATGTTCTCAGATCGGAAGTAAAGAAAGTATTGAAGACACGGCCCGCGTACTCGGAAGAATTTATGACGGTATCGAATACCGCGGATTTGGCCAGGAGATCGTGGAAGAGCTTGCAGAAAATGCAGGAGTACCGGTATGGAATGGCTTGACAAATGAGTATCATCCGACCCAGATGCTTGCAGATCTTCTTACAATCAGGGAGCACCTTGGCAGAATCAAAGGACTGAAGCTGGTCTATCTTGGTGATGCAAGATACAATGTTGGAAATTCTTTAATGATTCTCTGTGCAAAGATGGGAATGGATTATGTAGTATGTGCACCTGAGAAATATTTCCCGAATCCGGAACTGGTTGAAGAATGCCGGGGATATGCAAAAGAATCCGGAGCAACGATCAGCTTGATTGAAGATGTAAAGGAAGCGACCAAAGGGGCAAATGTAATTTACACAGATGTATGGCTTTCTATGGGAGAACCGGATGAAGTCTGGACAGAGCGTATCAAAGACCTCAGAGGATATAAAGTAACCAAAGAAGTAATGGCAAATGCAGATAAAGATGCTATTTTCCTGCACTGCCTGCCGTCTTTCCACGATCTGAAGACGAAGCTTGGCAAAGAAAAATGTGGCAAGCACGGAATGACGGAAATGGAAGTTACGGATGAAGTTTTTGAGTCAGAACAGTCAGTTGTATTCGATGAAGCTGAGAACCGTATGCATACAATTAAAGCGGTGATGGCAGCAACATTGGGCGCGGAATTATAAATATATGAAAACAGAAATTTTGAAAATGCTCCGACAGACAGATGAATATCTGTCGGGGCAGCAGATTTGCGATACATTTCAGGTGTCAAGAACGGCAGTTTGGAAGGCAATCAACCAGCTGAAAGAGGAAGGGTACGAGATTGAAGCGGTGCGGAACCGCGGATACCGGCTCGCTTCCTGGCCGGATGTGCTTTCGGAAAAAGAAATTGCAAGCTGTCTCAAGTCAGCGTGGGCAGGCAGAAATCTGGAATTCTGGAAGGACATAGATTCCACCAATACACGGGCAAAAGAGCTGGGAGAAAAAGGGGCGCCGCACGGCACTCTGGTCGTGGCAGAGCAGCAGACTGCGGGAAAAGGAAGAAGAGGCAGGAGTTGGGTATCGCCGGCCGGTAGCAGTATTTATATGACACTTCTTTTGCGGCCTGAAGTAGAGCCGTCACGTGCACCGATGCTGACACTTTTGATGGCATATTCGATCGCTGAGGCCTTAAGAGAAAGTGAACAGATCGATGTTCAGATCAAATGGCCGAATGACCTTGTATTAAATAAGAAGAAAATCTGCGGAATCCTTACAGAGATGAGTGCAGAGGTGGATTATGTCCATTATGTCGTGATTGGTGTGGGAATTAATGTAAATACAGAAGAATTTCCGGAAGAGATTGCCCGAATGGCGACGTCCCTTCGCGTGGAACTGGGAAGAGAATTTCGTCGGGCCGAGATCATCTCTTCTATTATGCAGAAATTCGAGAATTATTACGAAGCATTCTGTAAGGATGGAAACCTGTCATGTATCGTGGATGGATATAACCGTATTTTAGTAAATAAGGACAGCGAAGTGCGGGTTCTGGAACCCGGCAATGAATATAACGCAAAAGCACTTGGAATCGATGATACGGGTGAATTGATTGTGGAGAAGGAAGATAAAAGCCGGACCAGAATTTTTTCCGGTGAAGTATCCGTGCGCGGAATTTACGGGTATGTATAATAAAAGGAGAAATGATCATGTATCAGGATAAAATTGTCCTTTGCGGGGCAAATTCATATGAAGAGAAATATTATTTGAATCCGGATTTTGAAAATCTGCCGCAGCATATCAAGGATGAACTGAAGATCATGTGTGTATTGTATGTTCATGATGTGGGCGGGATCCTTACACTGGTTTTTGAAGAGGATGGCGAGCTGTGCTTTGAAGTCACATCCCAGGAGGGAGATCCGATGTTTGATGACATTGGAAGCCAGCTCAAGATTAAACAGATTCAGCATGATGAAGAGAAGCAGGAACTTCTGAACCAACTCCAGCTTTACTATAAAGTATTTTTTCTGGGAGAAGAACTGGAATGACAAGAACACTGAAAATCGGAAATGTGGAATTGAAGAACCGCTATATACTGGCGCCGATGGCAGGGGTAACAGACCTGCCATTTCGTTTACTATGTAAAGAACAGGGCGCCGGGCTTTTGTGCATGGAAATGATCAGTGCGAAAGCACTGCAGTATAAAAATCGTAATACAAAAGCACTGCTTCAGATCGATCCGAGAGAGTATCCTGTTTCGCTCCAGCTCTTCGGGGCTGATCCGGACATCATCAGTGAACAGGCGAAGGCAATCGAGGAGCTACCGTTTCAGATACTGGATATCAATATGGGGTGTCCGGTTCCAAAAGTTGTCAAAAACGGAGAAGGCTCGGCACTGATGAAAAATCCCAGGCTGGTGTATGATGTTGTTTATAAAACGGTAAGAGCAATTTCGAAACCGGTTACGGTTAAAATACGGAAGGGCTTTGACGAGGAACATGTAAATGCGGTGGAAATAGCAAAGATTATTGAGGAAGCAGGAGGGGCAGCAGTTGCGGTTCACGGAAGGACGAGAGAGCAGTACTATTCGGGAAAAGCAGACTGGGACATTATACGGCAGGTCAAAGAAGCTGTTTCCATTCCGGTCATCGGAAATGGGGATGTAACAGGTTCTTTAGCAGCGGAACAGCTTTTGGAAGAAACCGGATGTGATGGTGTGATGATCGGGCGGGGGTGTCAGGGTAATCCATGGATCTTCAGAGAGTTGAATGAATATGAAGAAACTGGCAAAGTGCCTCACAGGCCATCAAAGAAAGAAATCAAAGAGATGATGCTTCGCCATGCGCAGCTTCAGATTGAATTGAAAGGAGATTACCTTGGAATCCGTGAGATGAGGAAGCATGTGGCGTGGTATACGAAAGGTATGGAAGGGTCTGCGAAACTCCGGGATGAGATCAATCGTGTTGAAAGCTATGAAGAGCTGGAAAAATTGCTGAATGAGAGAATCTGTTAGAAAAAATAGAGAGAATCCGGCGAAACCGGCAGTAAAAATTATTGACATGAAACACGCAATTATGTATAATAATGAAATTGTGAAAGTATCTTTAGATAAACATCATTTCTTCAGAGAATATGATGTTTATTCTAGCATAGAGATGCTGTTTTAGTGATAAGAGGAGATGGAAAGTATGGAAGCAAAGAAGACATTACTCACTTATACAGGACTGAAAAAACTGGAGGATGAGCTTGAGAATCTGAAAGTTGTTAAGAGAAAAGAAGTCGCTGCAAAGATCAAAGAAGCAAGAGAGCAGGGTGACTTGTCCGAGAACGCTGAGTATGATGCTGCAAAAGATGAACAGCGTGATATCGAAGCACGTATCGAAGAACTTGAAAAGATCCTGAAAAATGCTGAGATTGTTGTAGAAGATGACGTGGATCTTGAAAAGATCAACATCGGATGTACGGTAGATGTATATGATAGAGAATTTGAAGAAGAGATGGAATTCAAGATTGTAGGTTCTACAGAAGCGAACAGTCTTGCAGGAAAGATTTCCAATGAATCACCGGTAGGAAGGGCTCTGATCGGAAAGAAAGTCGGAGATGTTGTGGCTGTTGAGACACAGGCCGGTGTGATTGAATATGAAGTTTTAAAGATTAACCGTTCTATTTAGTGAATGAAATGTAAGTGCCGAAGGCAGCAGTTTCTTATAAGATGCCTGCAGCATGCAGAGAGGAGAAGAAGAAGTGGGAGCACAGCAGAATAACAACGGGCAGGAACAGGATATTAATCATTTGAGAAAGGTACGCCGTGAAAAACTGGCGGAACTTCAGGCAAACGGACAGAATCCGTTTGAAATCACCAAATACGATGTAACCCATCACAGCATGGAAGTAAAAGAACATTTTGAAGAATTGGAAGGCAAGCATGTTGTACTTGCGGGACGTATGATGTCCAAGCGTATCATGGGAAAAGCATCCTTCTGCAACATTCAGGATTTACAGGGAAACATCCAGTCTTATGTTGCAAGAGACAGTATTGGAGAAGAAGAATACAAAGCTTTCAAAAAAATGGATATCGGTGATATCGTAGGTCTGGAAGGCGAAGTGTTTAAAACCAAGACCGGTGAGATCTCTATTCATGCATCTGCAGTGAAGCTTCTTTCCAAGAGTCTGCAGGTTCTTCCGGAGAAATTCCATGGTCTGACCGATACCGATATGCGTTATCGTCAGAGATATGTGGATCTGATCATGAACCCGGAAGTAAAAGATACATTTATCAAACGTTCTAAAATCATCAGCTCTATCCGTAAATACCTTGACGGACAGGGATTCATGGAGGTAGAAACTCCGATGCTGGTTGCAAATGCCGGAGGCGCAGCCGCAAGACCGTTTGAGACACACTTCAACGCGCTGAACGAAGATTTCAAGCTTCGTATTTCTCTGGAACTTTATCTGAAACGTCTGATCGTAGGCGGATTGGAAAGAGTATATGAGATCGGCCGTGTATTCCGTAACGAAGGTCTGGATACCAGACATAATCCGGAATTTACTCTGATGGAATTATATCAGGCTTATACCGATTATAACGGAATGATGGATCTGACTGAGAACATGTACCGTCATGTGGCACAGGAGGTTCTTGGTACAACGAAGATCGTATATAAAGGTGCCGAGATGGATCTCGGAAAGCCGTTCGAGAGAATCACCATGGTTGATGCAGTTAAGAAATATGCCGGCGTTGACTGGAATGAAGTGCATACACTGGAAGAAGCAAGAGCCGTTGCGGATGAACATCATGTAGAATACGAAGAAAGACATAAAAAAGGCGATATCCTCAGTCTCTTCTTCGAAGAATTTGCAGAAGAACATCTGATTCAGCCAACCTTCGTAATGGATCATCCGATCGAAATCTCTCCGCTGACCAAGAAGAAACCGGAGAATCCGGAATATGTAGAACGTTTCGAGTTCTTCATGAACGGCTGGGAAATGGCAAATGCTTACTCTGAGTTGAACGATCCGATCGATCAGAGAGAACGTTTCAAAGCACAGGAAGAACTGCTTGCACAGGGTGATGAAGAAGCGAACACGACGGACGAAGATTTCCTGAACGCATTGGAAATCGGTATGCCGCCTACAGGTGGTATCGGATTCGGTATCGACAGAATGTGTATGCTGCTGACCGGCGCAGAGGCAATCAGAGACGTACTTCTGTTCCCGACGATGAAGTCACTCGGTGATGTAAATAAGAAAAATGATGTAAAAAATCAGGCTGCCGAAGAAATGAAAGCAGAGCCGGAAAAAATTGATTTCTCTAATGTAAAGATTGAGCCTTTATTTGAGGAAGAAGTTGATTTTGATACATTCAGCAAGTCAGATTTCAGAGCTGTAAAGGTTAAAGAGTGTGTTGCAGTACCGAAGTCAAAGAAACTTCTTCAGTTCACTCTTGATGATGGAACAGGCACAGATCGTACGATTTTAAGCGGTATTCACGCTTATTACGAGCCGGAAGAACTGGTTGGTAAAACACTGATCGCCATCACAAACCTTCCACCAAGAAAGATGATGGGAATTGAGTCTTGCGGTATGTTATTATCAGCAGTAAATAATCTGAAAGACTCAGAAGATGAAGAACTGCATCTGATCATGGTAGATAACCACATTCCAGCAGGTGCAAAGCTCTATTAAGATGATGTATGGATGTACCGTTTCACTAAAATGACGGGATGTACTTCATTTGGTCAAAACCATATAAAACAGTGATTTACATCAAACTTACATCATTTGATGCAGAAATTTGTGTAGAGCAAGAAAAATCGCATATTTTTAATAATAAATGGGTAGTTCCGATTGGAATTGCCCATTTTTTACATCATATACCGATGTTTGCACAGAAGATGGATAACCGTTAAGATGTTTCTGTCGATACGATATTGTATGAGCTTAAAATCGGAGGAACAAGAAATGTATATGCGACTGACACCGAGAGAAAAAGAGATGGCAGACATGTTTGAACAAATGAGCAAAGAAGAACAGGAAATTATGATTGAGCTTGCCAAAAGAATGAGGACGGAGGAACCTGAAAAATTATTAAAAGAAATAAAGCAGCGATTGAATATAGATGATGGTGTGTAATTGATAGCTGTATTGCCCTTTGAGAGAGGAAAATCCTTTTTCAAAGGTTTTTTTCTATTTTCAAAGGGGTTTCGCAAACTACAACATCAAGCAAAAACTTCCTATACTTTAAGCACAGAGGAAGTGGAGGTTTTGATATGAATAACAGTTTATCAGTAGTGCATCCGGAATTGATAGTTGAGTGGTCTAAGAAGAATCTACCACTGACACCAGATGGTATTACATTCGGCTCTAACAAACTCGTCTGGTGGAAAGGCAGCTGTGGGCATGAATGGCAGACCAGTGTTAAGGCAAGGTCAAAGGGCGAGAAATGCCCGATCTGCTCCGGGGCGAGAGCAGTCGCAGGAATTAACGATCTAAGTACATTGAAGCCGGGATTGGCTTCTGAGTGGTCCAAGAAGAATGAAATCAAACCGACAGAGGTAACCGTAGGTTCTCATAAGAGAGTCATCTGGAAGTGCCGACTGGGGCATGAATGGACAGCATCGGTTAAGAGCAGGAGTATCAATGGTTCTGGTTGTCCATACTGTTCCCATAATAAGGTGCTTGTTGGATTTAATGACCTTGCGACAGTGGTTCCAAAAGTTGCGGATGAATGGTCAGAGAAAAATGAGAAGAAGCCAACGGAAGTTACTGCATTTGCTAATCGTAAAGCATGGTGGAAGTGCAGGGATTGCGATTATGAATGGAATACACTTATTTCTACACGCTCAGGCGGAAGCAAGTGCCCTTGTTGCAGTGGCTATACCTTTATAAAAGGCAGGAATGATTTGAAAACAACACATCCGGAGATTGCTGAAGAATGGTCAGAAAAGAATTATCCGTTACAGCCTGATGAGGTCAATGCAAGGTCGAGAAAAAATGTGTGGTGGCATTGTAAGAAATGTGGCAATGAATGGAAGTCAGTCATCAATGCCCGAATAAAAGGAACTGTTTGTCCGGTATGTGCCGAAAGAGAAGTGCTTGCAGGATACAATGATCTGGCGACAACGGATAAAAATCTACTCAGTGACTGGGATTATGAACAGAACAGAATACAGCCGACAGAAGTATCACGAACTTCTGCTAAACGAGCATGGTGGAAATGCAGACACGGACATTCATGGAGTATGAAGATCAATGAACGGACAATTCTTGGAAAAGGTTGCAGGATATGTGAGCAGGAGTATTTATCAGTGTTTCCGGCTTTTGCCCTCAGTTATTATTCACATATGAAAGGATTGAAAATCGAACTCGGCTCAGACAGAGTTTTAGGGATACCGCTTGATACTTATATTCCATCTGAACAGGTGGCGATTGAAGTGAACAGCGGTTCAGAAGATATGGAAATCTTAAAAGAACATCTCTGTCAGCAAAGAGGAATTAAGCGGATCAAGTTGCCTATGAAAACCAATGAAACAGAAATCGCTTATGCTCAGCGTATCAAAGCAGCCTTTCAAAGCGTACATATATTTATTACTTCCGATACGGAAGAAGATGTCGGGACTATCAGAAGCGTATTTGAGAACTGGAGGAACAGCCAATGAGAGAAAAGAAATATCATATTGACTTAACAGCCGAAGAACAGAGCAGAGTTATTCAGTCACTTATCCGGCTGAAAAATGAGCTTCTCGAACAAGGCAGATATACTGACGCAGTGGATGATGTTCTCTGCAAGGTATTGGCAGCCAAGAAGAAGCATAATTTATTCATCTAATCAAATTGCCCAGAATATAAGAGGACCGCCTACACCGAAGTGCAAGCGGTCTTTTTAATGGGAATATTATCCATACAAACTTGAATTTAACTATTGGATTTATGTTCTTCATTATACTTCTTAAGTATTAGATCTGCTCTTTCGTTTATTTTATCCAACATGTTTTTCAAGCATTCTTCTACCTCTTCTTTTTCTAGCGGACATGGATAAGACAAAGATTGTCCTTTAAAAAACGTAATTCCATTAATTCTGTTTTCATTAACTTGATAATACATACTCAAACAATATTTTTCTTGGTTTTCAATAAAAAAACTATGCCATTTTTTTATAGTTTCATTGTCTACTTCTTCTGAAGTATTAGAATATTTCAAATTTAATCCTTCATCAACACATTCTTGTATTTTATCAATCATTAAAGGAAAATAATCTCTTACATCACTTAATAGTCCCTTTGCCGAATTAAAACCTTGAGGACAAGGCATAAAATTTGCAACAGTGTGACAAAGCTCCGCCAGTTCTTTCATATCCGTATATTCTTTGCATAAGGCAGTTACTCGATTTCTTGCATCAGAGTTTTCTTTAATATATTTTTCTGGAAATGAATCATATTTTTTATAATGATTCTTATATATCTTAACATTTCCTGCTTCTGCTATTGGATATTCCTCTGGATATTTTAAATGCATCGCATATGAAAAAGTTATCCAAAACGAGTTAATTACATCATAGAATGGACTTTGATTCCATTTTAATTCTTTATAGCATTGTTTTGCTTCTTCACAATATTCCGCATCGCCTTGTGCTGATGTGAAAAAAAGAAACAACTTATCAATTGAGTTAAATTCTTTTAAATCTTTAATTAATAACTCTTTACTTATTTCCAAAACAACCTCTCCTCTATCAATTCCGATTTGTTTCTATCTTTATTTCTTAATTATACACGGGATTTGAAGCTTTTTCTACTTATCTATTGTTCTAAAATCTCTCTCAAAAAAAATAATTAAAAAAATTTATAAAAAATAGGGTGTCAAAAGCCTGAGCAATTCCAAATAAGTGAAGGGAGTAATTCCAATCAACAAAAATGGAACGCCTTCCTTTGAAATTTAAAACTGAATATACAGGTCACTAAGACGTTAATTCTGATGATAGCCACCTTATCGGGTACGCCATAACTTTTGTGGATGCAGAACAGCGAGAACTCCCGGTATGAGTGTCAGGTTGCTCCTGACATGGCGATGACAGTCAGAAAGATAATGATACTTCTCTAAGGAGCTGGCGGAGTACCCGGCAGAGGTTAGAATCCTATGATACAGATCAGCAGTCTGTTCCTTAGTGGCTTCCCATGAGCGATACGCTCGGCAAGGGGTGTTGAGAACAAATGTTGCCATGACCGTTTAGGAAATGAAACGGTCAGGTACATAGTCATTCTACAATGGCTATGAATATTCAGGAAAGGAGGACGCAAGAAGTGTCAAACTGCAAAACGATTGCCATCTGCAATCAGAAAGGCGGAGTAGGAAAGACCACCACTTCGGTCAATCTCGGAATCGGTCTTGCAATGCAGGGAAAGAAAGTATTACTTGTTGATGCAGACCCACAGGGAGATTTAACCACTTGTCTGGGGTGGCAGGATACGGACAGTCTGGGTATCACGCTTGCAACGAAATTAACAGATGTGATGAATGAAACGATGAATGACCCGATGGTTGGAATCCTGCACCATGATGAAGGAGTTGATCTTGTCCCGGCAAACCTTGAGCTTTCAGCAATGGAGTATAACCTAATGAATGCCATGAGCAGAGAAACCACAATGAAAAATTACTTGAATCAGATTAAAGACAGATATGATTTTGTTGTGATCGACTGTATGCCATCGCTTAGTATGGTAACGCTCAATGCTCTTTCGGCGGCAGACAGTGTGATTATTCCGGTTCAGGCTCAATATCTGCCAGCAAAAGGAATGACGCAGCTCGTGCAGACGATTTCAAGGGTAAAGAAGTATATCAATCCGGATATTAAGATTGATGGAATACTTCTGACTCTCGTAGACAGTCGGACTAATCTTGCTAAAAGTACGGTGGAAGCTCTGAGGGAAAACTTCGGGAATCATATTAAGATGTACCGGACATCTATCCCAATCGGAGTAAAAGCCGCAGAAGCTTCTTCAAAAGGCAAGAGCATTTATGGTTATGAGCCACGCAGTACGGTGTCAAAGGCTTACACCGCATTCACGAAGGAGGTGTTAGCAGATGGCAGGAAGAAAGAGCGACTTCACGCTCACGAAGCTCGATGACCTGTTTACCACGCAGGCTCAGAGAGAAGAAGAAAAGCTTTCCAAAATCCGTGATATTCCATTGGGGCTGATTGACGATTTCCCAGATCATCCTTTTAAAGTCAGGGATGATGAAGATATGTTACAGCTTATAGAGAGTATCAGGGACAGAGGGGTTATTACTCCGGCAACAGTCAGACAGAAGGAAGATGGGAGATACGAACTCATATCTGGTCATAGAAGAAAACGAGCCTGTGAACTGGCAGGTTTTCAAACACTTCGTTGTGAAGTTGTGGATATGAGCAGAGATGAAGCCACGATTTTGATGGTAGAAAGTAATTTCCAACGCTCAAAGATACTTCCATCAGAAAAAGCCTTTGCTTATAAGATGCGTTTGGATGCCATGAAAAGGCAGGCGGGCAGACCGAGAAAAGAAAATTCGGACCCAGTGGGACCGAATTTAATTGGAACTCGTTCTAACAGTCTTTTGGCGGAGGAAACAGGAGAAAGCACGTCGCAGATTAAGAGGTTTATCCGTCTTACCTATCTTGTTCCTGAACTGCTTGAGTTTGTCGATCAGGATCGAATTAAAATGCGTCCGGCAGTGGAACTGTCTTATCTTGATGAGGATTGTCAGAGGGACATCGTGGATGAAATCGACATGAATGACGCTACACCGTCACACGATCAGACTATCCGTATGCGGAAGTTTTTTGAGGAAGGGAAACTCACGACCGAAGTTATTCAGGCAATCATGTCGGAGGAGAAGCCGAACCAAAAAGAAAAGATTACGCTCAGCATGGACAGGGTAGAGAAGTTTATTCCGAAAAATATCAAGATTAGCCAGAGGGAGGACTTTATCTGTAAGGCATTGGAGCATTATAACAAGTATCTCAGGCAGAGGGCAGACCGTGACAGCAGATAACGCTTTTCTTGTTCCCCCTTCTCACACTCTACCCCCTATAACCTACCTTTTACCTGCTGAAAATATATATTCTATCTCCATATTTATAACTATCTCATAATGTTATGGTTATCTATAAGAGCCGGTCGCACAGTTGGAAAAGTGCAGGAGGTTCTGATACGATGAAAAGTTCAGATTTCTTCTTCGGCAGGTATTGGAGTGGTAACAGGGATAAAAATGCAATAAAAAATTGGACGCACTGTGGATAACCGGTGCGTTCGTTTCGTTTAAGGAGGAAAATCGAATGGCAAAATTAAAAATCAAGAGGGCTGTGTCGTTTGTGATGGCAACAGTTCTCAGCCTTACCGCCTTTATGGGCGTAGGAACGAATACTGCTTTTGCCGCAGCCGGGGAAAAGACCAACGTGTATATGGTCGATTTCCCTCGTGATGGCGATGCGAATTACGATGGTGTATGGGGATACAATAACCTGACACTGAAAAATGGATGGCATACAGGCAGTGCCACGCATACCAACCTGAAGGCAATCGGTTCTTTTTCAGGCAATGTTGGTTATTGTATTGAACCGGGCGTGCATCTGAGTATGGGGCAGTCTATGACTCAGTACGATGAAAACTATTTCAATAACATTCAGGCAAATGGCGTTATTTCCGGAGATGAGATCAGACAGTATATCGGTCGAATCTTACAGTATGGTTATCGTGGAACGATTTCCACAAGCTGGCGTTCACAGAATGAAGCTGCCGCAAACAGTATTGCCCATGCCTATGCGACACAGCTTCTGATCTGGGAAACCATCGTTGGAGAACGTGACGCAAACTTTAATCACAAAGCAGCGAGTGGTTGCAGCAATGTCAAAGATGTGGTCAATGCCGCACACCCACTTCGCAGTAAGATTTTCAGCTACTATGACTCAATGGTAGCGAGCATTCAGAAACATACGGTTGTGCCGAGTTTTTGTAACCGTTCCGTCGGTTCAGCAAAAACACTGGAACTGGAGTGGGATGGAAGCAAATATACAACAACACTGACAGATGCGAACAACGTACTCTCTAATTACAGCTTCAGTGCAAGTATCAGTGGGGTATCCTTTTCCACAAATGGGAATAAGCTGACGGTATCTATGGAGAAAGCACCAAGCGATGCCTTTACGATCACTGCCAGCAAGAAAAACTCTGTCCGCAGAGGTGTGGTTGTGTGGTCCGAGGGTAAACATGGCACAGGCTCCAGTGTGCAGGACGTTGTTTCCTATGCACAGGAAGTTGGCGATCCGGTCAGTGGCTATGTGAAGATGAAAGTCAGCTATGGTTCCTGCCAGATTGTCAAGACCAGTGAGGACGGAAAGGTGGACGGTATCAACTTCACGATTTCTGGTAATGGTATCAATCAGACAGTAACAACAGCGAATGGCGGTAAGTTCCAACTTGATAATCTGATGCCGGGTGTCTATACCGTAACAGAGCAGTCCATCGACAAATATGTGCCGCAGGAAACACACAGAGTTACCGTCGTTGCAGGACAGGTAGCAACTGTAAACTTTAACAACGTTCTGAAAAGGGGCGACCTTCAGGTGATCAAATCCTCAGAAGATAACCTTGTTGAGGGTGTGAAATTCCATCTTTATGGTACTTCTCTTGCAGACATTGCAGTTGATCAGTATGCAGTGACAGACGCAAACGGAGTAGCAACTTTCAAAGATGTGCTGATCAGCGGAAGTGAACCGTATACCGTAGAAGAAGTAGATACAGAGGTACGCTATGTTGTACCGGAGAATCAGACAGCAGCTATTCAGTGGAAGTCTGTGACAAAGCGTGATTTCAGTAACATTTTGAAGAAATTTACAGTCACTGTTACCAAGAGCGACAAGGAAGAAGGCACAGCACAGGGAGATGCTACACTTGCAGGTGCGGTTTATGGTATCTACAAAGGCGAAACACTGGTAGATAAATATGTGACAGATGCTAACGGGCAGTTTACAACAAAAGAATATATCTGCGATACCGATTGGACAGTCAGAGAGATCACACCGTCTGAAGGATATTTGCTCGATAAGACGATTCACAAAGTTGGAGCGGACCCGAAACTCTATGAAGTGGAACACAATCTGACTGCCAATGATGTAACTGAACAGGTCATGAAAGGAAATATCGCTATCATCAAGCATACTGATGGTGGAGAAACCAAGATTGAAACACCGGAACAAGGTGCGGAGTTTGAAGTTTATCTGAAATCTTCCGGAAGTTACGACGCAGCCGAAGAAGATGAGAGAGATACGATTGTATGCGATGAGAATGGATTTGCTCAGTCAAAAGATATGCCATATGGAGTTTATACCGTTCATCAGACAAAAGGATGGGAAGGCAGAGAGTTGATGAGTGATTTTGATGTGTTCATTTCTAAAGATGGACAGACATATCGTTACCTTATCAACAATGCAAATTTTGAAAGCTTTATTAAAGTAGTCAAAAAGGATGCTGAAACAGGTAAAACCATTCCGTATGCAGGTGCAGGATTTCAGATTTACAATCCATCAGGAAATAAGGTAACTATGACATTTACTTATCCGACACCGACAACCATCGACACTTTCTATACAGATGCAGATGGTCAGCTTGTAACACCGGAGAAACTGGAGTATGGCAAGGGATATTCGCTTGTTGAGGTTCAGGCTCCTTATGGTTATGTGCTTGACAGTACACCGGTATCATTTGATGTGACAGAAGAAAATGCAACACAGGAGGGCACGATTAAATTGGTTAAGGTTGAGAAGCCAAACATGGCTCAGAAGGGTACGATTTCTGTGGAAAAAACAGGAGAGGTATTCTTTGGTGTGAACGTATCCGGAGAGGAAGGCAAAGATGTGATCTATCAGCCGGTATACAAAGTGAAAGGTCTTACAGGGGCAACTTATGAAATCACAGCAGACGAAGATGTGGTAACGCCGGATGGAACACTCCGATACCAAAAAGGAGATGTTGTTGATACGATCACAACAGACGAAGAAGGTACTGCAAAGAGCAAGGAGCTTTATCTGGGTAAATATACCGTAACAGAGACAAAAGCACCGGAAGGCATGGTCATCAATAAAGATGGACATCAGGTAGAACTCACTTATGCCGGACAGGAGGTTGCAGTAACAGAAACTGCCACAAGCTTCTATAACGAAAGACAGAAAGTGAAGATTTCCCTTGAAAAAGTGCTTGAACAGGATGAAACATTTGGAATCGGCAAGAATGATGAACTGAAAAATATCAGCTTCGGACTTTATGCGAAAGAGGACATTGTATCAGAAAGCGGTACAGTTATCCCGGCAGACGGACTGATCGAAATCATCGGACTTGCGGAGGATGGTACTGCGACAGTAGCGACAGACCTTCCGTTTGGCAGCTACTATATCAAAGAGATGGCAACGGATGAACATTATATCCTGAATGATGAGCAGTATGCATTCACATTTGATTATGCCGGACAGGATACTGAAACAGTTGAAATCAAAGTCAATGACGGGAAACCGATTGAAAACAAACTGATCTATGGTTCTGTATCAGGTAAGAAAGTGGATGAAAACGGAGAAGCACTTGCAGGTGCAGTAATCGGAATCTTTAAAGCTGATGAAACAGAATTTACAGCAGAACATGCTTTTATGACTGTGAAATCCGGAGAAGATGGCAGCTTTGCATTTAAGAAAGTGCCATATGGTAACTGGATTGTCAAAGAAATCGAAGCACCGGAAGGATTTGTCCTTGATGGAACAGCTCATGCAGTCACTATTGATCGGAATGAGCAGGTCATTGAAGCGGAAATCACAAATGAATATATCCATGGCAATATCCGACTCACAAAGGTGGATGCAGATTATCCGGATAATAAGCTGACAGGAGCCACTTTTGAAGTCTACAAAGATATCAATGGCGACGGAAAACTGGACGACAAAGATGAGCTTGTTGGAAATCTGGAAGAAACTTCTGTCGGCATTTATGAAATCCAGGAGCTGCTTTACGGAAAATATCTTGTAAAAGAGACAAAAGCCCCAGAAGGATTTGTTCTTGATGAGGGTGTTTATTCCGTATCCATTACTGAGGATGAAAAGACTTATGACGTGGAAAATAAAGCAGGTGTTGGCTTTATCAATCAGGCGATGAAAGGTAATCTGAAAATCAAAAAGACATCTTCTGACGGTAAAGTAGAAGGTTTCACATTCCGTATCACAGGTGTTAATGGTTATGACAGCACATTTACTACTGACAAGAACGGAGAAATCTTTGTGGACGGACTTCGTATCGGAGAATACACCGTTTCTGAGGTCAGTGACAATGTATCTGCCGGATATATCTTACCAGCCGATAAGAAGATTACTGTGCAGGAAGACTCAACAGTAGAGATTGAAATGCACAATGAACTTCGTGATACACCAAAAACAGGCGATGACAGCAGAACCGGTCTTTGGATGGTTCTTGCAGGTCTTTCCGCAGCGGGAATTGCGGCAACAGTCATTGCTTCCAAGAGAAAGAAGAAAAAGGAGGACAATGAATAATGGACGCAAAGACAATCGTAGCAGTCGTATTGGTCGCCTTTATCATCGGCGGCTTTCTTTTCTTACAGAAGAAAAACAGAAAAAATAAATAACTTGAAGCGGGGGCGGAGCAATCCGCCCTTTGCTTTTGAGCAAGGAGGTCAAAATGAACCAGTTAGAGAAGATTGAGGACAGAGTTCTCTCTGTGCTTGAGTCAAATACACAGTCCCGTAGTGACGACATGGTGCTTTATCTTCTTGTCTGCAACAGTTATTCCAATAATGAAAATCCAATAGGAAAGATGCCTTTTGAAGTGGTCATGAAACATTACAGAGAGTTGAAATTGCCACATTTTGAAAGCGTCAGAAGAACAAGACAGAAGATACAGGCAACGCATCCAGAGTTAGGGTGTCTGCCTGAATATCGGAGAAACAGGAAGAAAATGCAGAAGTTATATACCGATTACGCAAGAAAGTAGCGAGGAGGATGGACCATGAAAGATAAATCAGCATTTCAGCAGAAGATCAAACTTCTGACCAAACTTTTCGATTTCGGCTGTAATACGGAAAAGAAGTTACAACAGCTCGACATGGAAAGCATTTTGAAAATCCCAGGGATTACGATACCGGATATGGCATTGATCCTAGAATTTCAGAAAGAAACCAAAGCTAATAAGCTGTTTTCTTATTTGGGAGGTGGTGCTGATGAACAGCAGACTTCGCAGTAACGATACCAGCCGATCAGAAGATACAGAAACGACAGGAGGTGCAAGGTAAGTGGCAAGAAAATACAATCTGATCTCGGAACTCTATGACCGGACTTGCAAAACAGTAGTTGCGAATCCACAGAACTGGCAGAACTTTTTGCAGTCTGCCTGCCGGAATTATAAGCTGCGATATGATGAGCAGTTGCTGATCTATGCACAGCGTCCTGACGCTACTGCGGTACTTGAGATCGAGCATTGGAACAGAAAGTTTGGTCGATGGGTAAATCGTGGAGCTAGAGGTATTGCAGTCTTTGCTGATGAGGACCGAAAGACACAGAGATTATCCCATTATTTTGATATTTCCGACACCCATGAGGGAAGATATTCCCGTCCGGTTCCACTTTGGGATATGCAGGAGGAATATACGGAAGCAGTCATCGAAACACTGGAAAATACGTTCGGACAACTGACTTACAAAAGTGTTCTTTCGGACGCAGTAATGAGTGCCGCACAGAATGCAGCAGAAGATAATCTCCCGGATTATTTGCAGGACTTACTGTATGTTGCAGATAATAGTTTCCTTGCAGGACTGGACGAAGGGATGATTACTACCATCTATAAAAAACTTGTGACAAACAGCGTGGCATATATGATGATGGCACGACTGGGAATCAATGTGGGCGAATATTTTGAAGCGGAAGATTTCAGAGATGTCACAAACTTTAATACGCAGGAAACGTTAAACGCTCTCGGTTTTGCCACAAGTGATATTGCAGAGATGGGACTTTCGGAAATATCAAAAACCATTCGGGCACTTAGCCGGAACAATCGCATCATTGAAGCGGACAGACAATCTGGATACAATAGGGATGAAAATACAACCGAAAGGAGCGGTAAGAATGAACGAGATCACATACACGATGGTCGGGGATTACAACCTTCCGGATCTGATCTTGCCAGAACAGCCGGAGCCGGTGGTGGGCAAATGGTCACAGATGAGGAGAACATTTCTCAAGGAACAGCACAGAGTCCAGTATTACAATCTCCTGACGAAAGGAATCCTGACAAAGCATTTGTCGGAAGTACAGCAGAGGGCGAGCGAACTGGAGGAAACTCTGGTGCGGGAGATGGCAGCCAGGGAGGGACTGACCGAACAGATGAAAGCAGACGACATGATGAACTGGGTTCGGCTGATGAACAACATCAGGAACTCGGCTCAGGAGATCGTGAAAGCGCAGGTTATTTACGTTTAGAGTATTATGACCGAAGCCATGAAGATAAGAGCCTTCCTTTCTTTGGCAGTGATAAGGATATCAACGAGATACTCCGGACAACACCACATTTGTCGGCATCTCTTGAAGAAATCAAAGATTTTTATGAGAGGACACAGGATAATGTAGAACAGACGGAGTTTATCAAGAGTATTTTTAATCATGACTATACGGAGCTGACTTTAGAAGATGGAAGGACTGTTGGATACAAGACATTTCAGAATGTATTGCATCTTTGGGAAGGTCATTATGAGAGCAGAACGAAGCAGAGTTATTATGACTGGGGTGTGATTGCAAGGCACTTTGAAGCAATGCGACTGCTCGGAGAATTAAATGATAGAATGAAACCGTTACCGTCAATGGACGGGCAGCTAAGTTTTATTTTAGACGGACAGGCAGGGGCAGACAAAACCTCTGCCTTTTCTTTTTCTCAGGAGATGATTGATGCAGTTCTTACTCGTGGTAGTGGTATCTCTAATGGAAAAATGCGGATTTATGAGCAGTTTGAAAAGAGCTTATCCGTAAAAGAAAATGTAGATTTTCTGAAAAATGAATATGGTTGGGGTGGTTCTGCACCAGTCATTATTGGTACTGGTATTAACGAACAGCATGATGGAAAAGGGATTAGCCTTGCGAGAGGATTTGGAAATGATGCTCCGAAGCTTACCTTAAAGTGGACACAGGTAGAAAAACGTATTGGGGAACTGATACGGATGGACAGATACTTAAATCCAAAGGAAAAAGAGTATTATCCTAAGTGGCTGGAAGAACAGGAAGCCAGACGGGCGGAATTGGAGGAGAAAAGAAAGAATCGTCAAATCCTTTCGACTGCCCCAAAGGAAACACCAGAACAGGTAGCAGAGGAGGTTTCATCAGAACATTATGAGTATCATTTGGGAGATACTGTATATATTGGAGCTTCCGAATATGAAATCTTATCTTTTGATGATGAGAGAGTCATGCTGTATGATATGGAAATGCCATTGTTTAATAAGGAATTTAACCGTACAGAATTTGATGAGAAAGTGCGGGAAAATCCGATGAATGACCATCTGAAAGTGCCAGATCAGAATGCGGTGCCATTAGAAATGTTGGCACAGGCAAAGAAAATCATCAATGAATTTTGTCAGAATGAATATGGATCGAATGCAGATTTTAGCAACCTGCAGGAAGTCGGTGTTGCGTTTACGACAATCACAGATGATGAGATACCGATACAGGTAAATGCCAATCTTGTAGATTTCAGTATAGACCAATATCTTGATGGAAAGTTGATTGAAAGCACAAAATATAGCTCGATGGAGGAGATGATTGAGTCTGCACTTGTGTATCTGGACTTTGATGATCTGATTTCCATTACGGATGAACAACTTGAGCGTGTGTTGGAATCTAAAACACAGAGGGAAGCAGCACAGGTTGATGATTTACCAGACTTAGCGACAAGACTTACGTTGTTTATGAAAGACTATGATTATTTTGGATATCAGGATAACGTAGAAGTCAATGAGACGGATGAGGAAGTCATCGAAAATACAAGAGATTTACTTCAAAGTCTGGATGAAGTAAGTAATATTCTTGATTACTTAAAGGAAATAGACAGAGAAGAAGTTACAGCCGAGCAGGGAAAAGAATTAGAGAGACTGATTAGTGAACTCAGTGCCATGACGGTTGAACCGGAACCAATCAAACCACAGTGGGAGAAAAAAAGGAGCAAAGTCAGAAGTTTTGACCTGCACCCGGATATTCCGCTTGCAGAGAGAAATACGTTTGACCTTAGAAATCATCCGGTCGAACCAGCCGGAAAAAAGGAACGCTTTCACAGAAATATGGAAGCTATCAGGGTGCTAAAAGAGTGTGAAGCTGAGAACCGCTTTGCTACACCTGCCGAACAGATTATTTTGTCAAAATATGTTGGTTGGGGTGGTTTGTCCGAAGCATTTGATGAGCGTAATTCAGCGTGGGCAGATGAGTTTTTAGAACTTCGCATGGCACTTTCGTCAGAAGAATATGCCGCAGCAAGGGAAAGCACACTGACAGCTTTTTATACACCACCCGAAGTGACAACTGCCATCTATAAGGCAATGGAGCAGATGGGATTTAAGGAAGGAAATCTGTTGGAACCGTCCTGCGGTATTGGTAACTTTATTGGTATGTTGCCTGAGTCAATGGCAAACACAAAGATTTATGGTGTTGAGTTAGATACGATTTCGGCAGGAATAGCACAGCAGTTATATCAGAAATCTTCCATCGCAGCACAAGGATTTGAGGAAGTCAATGTACCGGACAGCTTCTTTGATGGTGTTGTCGGAAATGTACCTTTTGGAGATTTTAAGGTGCTTGATAAGCGATATGATAAATATAACTTCCTGATCCACGATTATTTCTTCGCCAAATCTTTGGATAAATTACGTCCAGGTGGTGTGATGGCTCTTGTGACTAGCAAGGGTACAATGGATAAAACAAACTCATCGGTCAGAAAATATATTGCACAGAGAGCGGACCTTTTGGGAGCAATCAGGCTTCCCAATAATACGTTTAAAGATAATGCCGGAACAGAAGTTGTATCGGATATATTGTTCCTGCAAAAGCGGGACAGGCTCATTGATATTGAGCCAGATTGGGTGCAGCTTCGTACAAATGATGACGGTTTTACGATGAACGCATACTTTGTGCAGCACCCCGAAATGATACTCGGAGAGATGAAAATGGTCAGTGGTCGCTTCGGAGAAGAAGCAACCTGCTTACCATTTGAAAATGCTGACCTGTCAGAGCTTTTATCTGAAGCAGTGGCAAATATCCATGGAGAGGTCAGAGATTATGAAGTTGAGGACGAACTGGAGGAAGAAGATAGATCTATTCCTGCCAACCCAGAGGTAAGGAACTTTTCTTATACGGTGGTGGAAGATAATATTTATTTTCGGGAAAATTCACGCATGAATCCAGTGGAAGTATCAGCAACCGCAGAGAGTCGTATCAAAGGACTGATCGCAGTTCGTGATTGTGTCCGTAACCTGATCGAGTTACAGACGGAAGGGTATCCGGATGAAGATATTCGTGCAGAACAGGTCAGACTTAATACGCTTTATGATAATTACACGAAGAAATATGGACTGATCAACAGCAGGGCAAATATCTCTGCTTTTAGTGATGATAGTTCCTTTGCATTGTTGTCTGCGTTGGAAGTTCTCAATGAAAATGGAGAGTTGGAACGTAAGGCAGATATGTTCTTTAAGCGGACCATCCAGCCACACAAACCAGTGACGAAGGTGGACACTGCCAGTGAAGCACTTGCTGTTTCGATGGGAGAGAAAGCCGGAATCGACATGGAATATATGCAGGAACTCTCAGGAAAATCAGAAGAAACGCTGTGTCAGGATTTGAAAGGTGTTATCTTTTTGAATCCGCTTTATGGCTATGGAAATGTTACAGAGCCGAAGTATTTAATGGCGGACGAATATCTTTCCGGCAATGTCAGGAAAAAACTGGCATTAGCAAAGAGAACCGCCATGCTTTATCCGGAAGATTATAAAATCAATGTGGAAGCATTGGAAAAGGTACAGCCGAAAGACTTAACTGCCAGTGAAATATCTGTAAGACTCGGAGCAACATGGGTACCACCTGAAATCTATCAGCAGTTCATGTTTGAGTTTTTAAATACGCCGAATTATGCTCAGTGGAGGATTAAAGTTCACTACTCCCCTTACACCGGAGGTTGGAATATCGAGGAGAAATCTTATGACCGGGGCAATGTAAAAGCAAACAGTACCTATGGTACAGGACGTATCAATGCATATAAGATTATCGAGGAAACATTGAACCTGAAAGATGTCCGTATCTTTGATTATATTGAAGATGATGAGGGCAAAAGAAAAGCGGTGCTAAATAAAAAAGAGACAGCCATCGCACAGGCAAAGCAGGAATTGATCAAGCAGGGATTTCAGGATTGGGTATGGGCAGACCCCGAACGAAGGGAGAAACTCACGAGACTGTATAACGAAAAGTTTAATAGTGTTCGACCGAGAGAATATGATGGAAGCCATATCATTTTCAGTGGTATGAATCCGGAAATTACACTCAGGGAGCATCAGAGAAATGCAGTTGCGCACATTTTATACGGAGGGAATACGCTGCTTGCACACGCAGTTGGGGCGGGAAAAACCTTTGAAATGGTGGCTGCTTCACAGGAGCTGAAAAGACTCGGACTTTGTAATAAGTCTTTGTTTGTGGTACCCAACCATCTGACGGAACAGTGGGCGGCAGAGTATTTGCAGCTTTATCCGTCAGCCAATATCCTTGTAGCAACCAAGAAAGATTTTGAAACCAAGAACCGTAAAAGGTTCTGCGGTCGTATCGCAACAGGCGACTATGATGCGGTTATTATCGGTCATAGCCAGTTCGAGAAGATACCGATGTCGATTGAGCGACAGAGGGCGATACTGGAACAGCAGATTGAGGAACTGACGAATGGTATTGCTGAATTAAAAGAAAACAGAGGAGAAAGGTTCTCCATTAAACAGCTTGAAAGGTCAAAAAAATCAGTCACACAGAAACTCGCAAAACTGAATGACCAGAGCAGAAAGGATGATGTTGTTACTTTTGAAGAACTAGGTGTAGACAGACTGTTTATTGATGAAAGTCATTATTATAAGAACCTTTTTCTTTATACAAAAATGAGAAATGTGGGTGGCATTGCTCAGACAGAAGCACAGAAATCTTCTGATCTGTTTATGAAATGCCGTTATCTGGATGAGATTACCGGAGGAAGGGGAACAGTGTTTGCAACAGGTACACCTATCTCAAATAGTATGGTGGAGCTTTATACGATACAGCGATATTTGCAGTATAACACCCTTGTGAAAAACAACTTGCAACACTTTGACGCATGGGCTTCTACCTTTGGAGAAACGGTCACAGCGATTGAACTGACACCTGAAGGTTCCGGGTACCGGGCAAAGACACGATTTGCAAAGTTTTATAACCTGCCGGAATTGATGTCAATGTTTAAGGAAGTGGCAGACATTAAAACAGCAGATATGCTAAAGCTTCCAGTGCCGGAAGCAGAGTATCACAATGTATCGGTGGAACCTTCAGAAATGCAGAAAGATATGGTCGCTTCGCTTGCGGAACGTGCAGAGAAAGTCAGAGGTGGAGGAGTGGATGCAAGTGTGGATAACATGCTGAAAATTACGAATGATGGTCGAAAACTTGCTTTAGATCAGCGAATGTTAAATGAGATGCTGCCGGATTTTGATGGCAGTAAAATCAATGCCTGTGTGGAGAATGTTTTCCGTATTTGGGAAGAAACCAAAGATAAGAAGTCCGCACAACTTGTGTTTTGCGATCTTTCCACACCAAAGAATGACGGAACTTTTTCTGTCTATAACGACATCCGAAAAAAGCTGATCGAGCGAGGTGTCCCGGAGAGTGAGGTCCGATTTATCCATGAAGCAGATACGGATATGAAGAAGAAAGAACTCTTTCAGAAAGTCCGAAAAGGAGAAGTCAGAGTGCTGATGGGGTCCACACAAAAGATGGGAGCCGGTACGAATGTGCAGGACAGACTTATCGCACTTCACGATGTGGATTGCCCATGGCGACCGTCAGATTTAGAGCAGCGTTCCGGTCGAATTATCCGTCAGGGGAACTCTAACCGAAAGGTAGAAATCTACCGCTATGTAACAAAGCAGACCTTTGACGCCTACCTCTATCAGCTTGTAGAGGGCAAACAGAAATTCGCAAGTCAGATCATGACGAGCAAATCTCCGGTCCGATCAGCAGAGGATATAGACGAAACCGCACTGTCTTATGCTGAGATTAAAATGCTTGCAACAGGAAATCCTTATATCAAGGAAAAGATGGATCTGGACATTCAGGTACAGAAATTAAAGCTTCTAAAATCCAATTTCTTATCTGAAAAATACAGTCTTGAGTACAAGATAATTAAATACTATCCGCAGCGTATCACATCATTGGAAAACCGTATTGCCGGTCTGGAAAAAGATGTGGAAACTGCAAAACAGCACCCGAAACCTATGGATGACCGCTTTGTCGGTATGGAGGTTCAGGGTGCTTTTTATTCGGAAAAAGCAGATGCAGGAAAGGCAATCATTGACGCCTGCAAGCAGATGACCAGTCCGGAAGCAATCCCTCTCGGCAAGTATCGTGGATTTGATTTGGAACTTTACTTTGACTCAGGTAAACGTACTTATTGCGTGACGGTTAAAGGAGAAAACAGTAGGAGTGTTGATCTGGGAGATGATGTTCATGGCAACATTACTCGTATTGACAATGGTGTGGAGCGATTTGTTGAAAGTTTGGAAACAGCTAAAAGCAGCCTTGAAGATACGAAGAATCAATTTGAAACCGCACAGAAAGAAGTGGCAAAGCCATTTGTGCAGGAAGAAGAATTGAAGCTAAAACTGGCTCGGTTGGATGAGTTAAATATTCTGCTCAACATGGATAAAAAAGAAAATGAAATTGTCGGCAGCGAGCCTGATGAGGGCGAAATATCAGAAAAACAAAAGGAGAAAACATATGAAAGATAAGAAAAAAGCCATCCCTATTTATGATGTGTGCTTTAGGGAAGATAACAAAACGGAGAAACGATATGAAAGATATTTTAAACTATTCAATAGAAGAAGGTGCAATAATGGATTTTAAAACATTTTGTGATGATTTAGAAAAAAATATTTTAGAGTATTTGCCAGAGCAGTATCAGAAAGCAGAGGTCATGATTAAGCCTGTTTTGAAAAATAATTCATTAGTACTTCATGGACTGACAATACGAAATCCGGACGAAAAAATCGTGCCAACTATGTATATGGAACACTATTATGAAAAATATCAAGCAGGTCAGGAAATAGAAAATCTGATGGAAAACATAGCTGTAGATTATTTGGAACATTGTAACCCACAGATTGATTATCAAGTGGAACATATTATGGAACTTGATAATGTTAAAGACAAAATTATGCCAATTATTCTGAATGCAAAACATAACAAAGATATGGCAAAGATACGTCCATCAACAAGAATAGATGATTTGGCAGTATTCTATCAGATTGTTTTGGAGAGATCTGAATATAGTACAGCAAGTGTAGCGGTTTCAAACGATATGATGGAAAAATGGGGAATTTCAACTGAAGAACTCCACCATATATCAATTGAAAACAATGAAAAATATGATTCTGTACTGCTTACGGACATAGAATCAGTGCTTTTCGGAACACCGGAGAATTATTTGGAAATAGAAGGTAAAACACCAAAAAGTCCGCTTCTTGTGTTGTCTAATCAGACGAAATCTTATGGAGCGTCCGTTATTGCAAATCCGGCAGTACTTGAAAAAGTTGCAGATGCAGTTGGAGGAGATTATTATGTATTGCCATCATCTGTGCATGAGGTGCTGATCTGTCCGAAAGAAATTGTAAAAGAAATGGGAATGACACCGAAAGAACTCGGCAAAATGGTCAGGGAAGTAAATCAGCAGGAAGTTAGCAGAGATGAGGTGCTTTCTGACCATGTTTATTCCTATGATAGAGAAAACAAAGTGTTGGAAACTGTGAAAGAATCCAAGCAACGAAATATGGATATGGAACGTTAGGAAGCAGGTGATCGCAGTGACATATATTGCACCGGAAGTCGTAACTGAAGCGAAACGGATGGACTTGCTGACGTATCTTCGCACCTATGAACCGGGGCAGCTTGTCAGAGTCAGTGGCAACACTTACTGTACAAGAGAACATGACAGCCTGAAGATTTCCAACGGGAAATGGATGTGGTGGTCCAGAGGTATCGGGGGCAGAACTGCCCTTGATTATCTCATAAAGGTTAAGGAGCTGAGCTTTATTGAAGCGGTGGAAACCATTATGGGAAATTGTGCTGTAACTGCTCTGGTGTATGAAACGGAGAGCCGAAGTTATGAAGAACAGCCGCTTCTTCTGCCGCAGAAAAGTCCAACCAGCGATGTCGTTACACAGTATCTTTTTGAGCGTGGCATTGATTATGAAATCATCAATGAATGTCTGGATAAAGAGCTGATCATTGAATCGCTGCCCTATCACAATGTTGTATTTATCGGCTATGACGATAAGAAAGAAGCGAAGTATGCAGCATATCGTGCGACCAATAAAAGCAGGATTATGGGCGACTGCACAGGAAGTAAAAAGCAATATTCCTTCCGACTGACAAATGAAAACAGTACAGAAGTGCATTTGTTTGAATGTGCCATTGACCTGTTATCTTTTGCAACTTTAGCAAAGATAGAGGGAGAGGACTGGCGAAAACTGAACCTTGTTTCCTTGTCAGGTGTGTATTCGCCAAAGCAGGAAATGGAAAAATCAAAAGTGCCGGTTACACTTCAAAAACTGCTTGAGAAGAATCAGCAGATCAGCCGGATTGTGCTTCACTTAGATAATGATATTGCAGGAAGAAAGGCAGCAAAAACATTAGAAATTTTATTGAAAGACAGATATGAAGTCGTTGATGAACCACCCCAAAGAGGTAAGGATTTCAACGACTTCCTTTGTATCCAGTTAGGAATTTTAAAGCAGAATGAAAGGAGTTTTGAGCGATGAATGAAAAAATAACAGTGCTTCTGGTAGAACCGGGCAAGTATCCAAAGCCGATTGAGATTGAAGATACGTTGGAAGCGATGCAGGAAGTTGTCGGTGGAGATATTGAAGAATATATGCCATTTGATGATGAGGTCGCCATTATCTGTAATGAGGAAGGAAAGATGAACGGATCAGAGCTTAACCGGGCGGTCTATTCCAAAGATAAGCAGATTTTGGATGTGATTGCGGGCAAGTTCTTTATTGCGTATGCTCCGTTTGAATCAGAAAGTTTCCTTAGTATGCCAAAAGATCTGATGAAAAAATATGAGGATAAATTCAGGTATCCAGAGAAATTTTATAAGACACCAGCAGGGGTTGAAGCCAAAGCCTATAAGCCAGTGTCAAAAGATATGGAGCGATAGAAAGTGAAAATCTGGGGCAACCCAAGGAGCGTGTATCATCTTAGCGAGCAGACCATTTATACTCCTACAGTCGTATAAACGGTAAAGGCTCGTTAGGGGTTGCCCCTAATACCCCAGTGAGAAAGGAACGATGATTTATGAGAGAGATAGCATTGATTGCCGGCGGCTTGATCGTCGGAGGATTGGTTGGAGTCATATGGATGTGCCTGCTTCAGGTCAATAAGGACAGACATTATATCATTCAGAGAAAGGAAGAACATGAAGATGAGTAAGAGAACAATTAAAAAACAGTTTTGGTTATCCCGCAGCGAAGCACAGGATTTACAGAAGAAAGCAAAAAAGGCGTGTCTTTCTGAAGCCGGGCTTATCCGTCTGCTTTTGAAAGGATATGAGCCGAGAGAAAAACCAGATGCAGATTTCTATGAAGCAATGAAGGAACTGTCAGCAATCGGAAATAACATCAATCAGCTTGCAGTGAAAGCAAATTCACTCGGCTTTGTGGACGCACCACAGCTTAAAAAGGAAGCAGAGCGTTGGCACAAATTCCAGGCGGATATGGAACGTATTTATCTCAGACCGGATAAGAGCGAACTGAAATGGCAGTAACCAAGTTATGGTCTGTGAAAAGCAATCTGAAACAGGTCATTGACTATGCCATCAATCCGGAAAAGACTGCGGCTGATGTTTATACGGAAGAACAGTATCAGGCATTGGCAGATGTCCTCAGTTATGCCAAAGATGAGGAGAAAACGGAACGGGAACTTTATGTTGATACTATCAACTGTAATGTAGCGACCGCTCGTGATCAGTTCATAACAGTCAAAGAGCAGTATCAGAAAACAGATGGTATTCAAGCCTATCATGGCTACCTGAGTTTTAAAGAACAGAATATTACCCCGGAACTTGCACAAAAGATTGGGATGGAGTTTGCCAATGAAATATGGGGCAACCGTTTTCAGGTCGTTGTTACGACACATTTGAATACAACACATTTGCACTGCCACTTTGTTGTCAATTCCGTTTCTTTTGTGGATGGGAAAAGGCTGTGGGGAGAAGAAAAAGCATGGTTTAAATTCCGGACAGTGGCAGATCGTATCTGTGAAAAATATGGATTGTATTATAATCCGAAACCAAACCGCAGTAAGCAATCGTCTTATTACTATAAGCAGGAGCAGGCGGGAATGCCAACCCGGTATACGATGGTGCGTGAAGCGATTGATGAAGCGATTGCACATAGTACGAACCTTAGAAGCTTTGATTATGCTTTGACGCAGATGGGTTATGAACATTCACTCAGTGAAAGCCGGAAGTATTGGACAATCGTACCGAAAGGGTACACGAAACCGATCAGACTGAAAAATCTCGGAGAAGATTACACCGAAGAAGCTATCAAACGCAGGCTCATGGAAAATCAGAGAGTGCGTATCGTGCCATTTGCAAAGCAGACAGTTGTTATCCGGCAATACCGCTTGCCGACAAGAGAACAGAAAATTAAAAAGGTGGGTGGTCTGTATGGCTTGTATCTGCATTACTGCTACAAGCTCGGTTATCTGCCAAAGTATAAAAAACAGAATACAAAAAGACTTCATTATCTTTTAAAAGAAGATTTATTGAAGCTCGATAAAATTACAGCAGAGACAAGGCTGCTCGGTCGGGAACATATTTTTACGGACGAGCAGCTTTTCTCATATAAAGCGTCACTGAATGGACAGATTGAAACTTTGATTGACGATAGAACGCACCTGCGAAAAATATCCAGAACAAAGATGAGTGACGATGAGCTATCGAAAGTCAAAGGGCAGATTGTGTCTATCAGTGGCAAGATCAGGGAACTGAGGAAAGAGGTTCGGTTATGTGATGATATTGCCGAGCGGTCGAAAGTCATGGAACAGAATCTTGAAACCATCAGAGCCGAAGAAGAAAAACAAGAGAGAAAGGAGCAAAACCGATATGACAAACGGAGGTGACGCAGCAGAGCAGGTCGTCCGGTTATCACTGGAGGGCTTTGAAGTTGCTGCAAGGTTGAGTGGTTCGGCTGCAAAAAATATTGCCATACTGCTCGTATCTGTTCTGAAGCAGGAACAGAAAACAAAAGGAAAAGCCCGTCTTACCAACATGATCAGATCGGGTAAGGAATTGAAAGTCTTTTCTATTCCAAATAAAGATTTGAAGAAGTTTACCGAACAGGCAAAAAGGTATGGTGTCCTTTACTGTGTCCTCAGAGATAAGAACACAAAGGGAGACAATGTGCCGATTGATATTATTGCCAGAGCAGAGGATGCTTCCAAAATTCAGCGTATCGTCGAAAGATTTGAACTCGGTAAAGTAGATAAGGCTGCAATCGTAACGGAATCCCAGAAAGCAGTGGAGAAGCGGGAAGCTTTGGAAAAAGAGAAACCAGCAAAATCTAAGAATGAGATTATCACGGAGGAGGCTGTGCGAAAGCCATTACAGAAAGAGGAAAATGCACAGGCAAACCCCTCCGTCGCCAAAACGGACAAAAACCCTCCGTTAAGGCAAAACTCAGAGCCGGAAGATATGCGAACTGATAAGGGTGTCGCTGTAAATGAGCAGAAGAAACCATCGGTTAAAGAGAAACTTGACCATTACAAAGCTCAGGCAAAACAGGAAAAAGAAGCAGATCGTAAAGAACCGGAAGTTGCTCAGACAAAGCGTAAATCTGCACCAAAGCAGACGGTACACAAACAGCCGAAATCAAAGCAGAAGAAATCGAAAGAGAGGTAAGGAACATGACGTATGATTTTAAACCTGCAAAAGCAGGTGGGCAGGCTCCAAGACTTTCCAAAGAGGAGTATGCACAGAAAAAAAGAGCAGAAAAAGATGCGGTCTATCAGATGGCTGATGAATCAGCAAGGGAGATTGTTTCGGACCCGGAAAAATTCAAGTCGTTTCTGGATACGCAGAGTCGGATTGACAGATATTCTGCGGTCAATGCACTGCTCATCTATAAACAATATCCGCAGGCAGTTCAGCTTAAAGATTTTGATGACTGGAGCAAAGATAATGTCAAAATCTTAAAAGGTACAAAGAGTATTTCTATTCTTGAACCGGTGGAATATGTCAAGAGAGATGGTACAACAGGTATTTCCTATAATGTGAAAAAAGTATTTGATATTTCACAGACCAATGGCAAACGACCACCAGCACCAACAGTCGATCGTGATCCAAAGCAGCTTATCACAACATTGCTTGACTCATCGCCGGTTAATGTGGAAGCAACCAATGAATTACCCTATCCGAATATGGCAGCCTTTTATAACAATGAGGAACAGACTTTGTATGTGAAACGGGATGTGGGAGACAGCGTTGCAGTTGCTCAGTGCGTAGCGCAGGAACTGGGGCACGCACAGCTTTCCATCAACAGTGATACTTATAGTCGTTCTGATATGGGATTTCAGGCAGTGTGTATCGGTTATATGCTCTGTAAGAAATATGGTATTGACACACAGAATTTTGCAATCAACCGTATTCCGGAAAAACTTGCAGCAAAAGAACCGAAGGACATTCGCTTTGAGCTGTCTAAGATGAGAAATGCAATGGCAGATATTCATTCCCGTGTTTCTGATGAACTTTACCGTAAGAAACAGGCTCGCTCGAAAGAGCAGGAAAGATAAAGAGGTACTGATATGACGAAAGAAGAACTTTACCACATTGCATTGGATGATTATGAACATGGCATCGTCATCCGTTCTCTGAATGATGAGAAAACGGATTTGATGAATCAGGGAAAATCAACGGATGCTGTGGACGACCTGATTATCAAGATCGGGACTGCCCCAAAAAAGAAATTCAAAGTAATTTCCAAGGATCGATCTGATGCAGAGAGATAAGGAAAGACAGTCGGAGATTATTCTTTCCATCATCGGTATTATCCCGGTTGTATGGTTGGGATTATTGATCGCTCCGTCCGTAAAAGGCGGATTGCCGGAGATATTCCCAAGACTGATGAATGTATTCAACAACCCATTTCACATCGTACTTTGTGAGGACAGCGTAAAAACTGTCCTCATTTTGCTGTTGTGCTATGGCATGGGTATCGGGATTTATTTTTCCACACAGAAGAATTACCGAAGGCGGGAAGAACATGGTTCAGCAAAATGGGGCAATGCAAAAACCGTAGATAAAAAATACAGACAATCTCCATTTTCAGATAACAAGCTGATGACACAGAATGTTTGCATTGGCTTGAATGCAAAAAAGCACAGACGAAATCTGAACACACTGGTATGCGGTGGTTCTGGTGCAGGTAAGACAAGGTTTTACTGTAAGCCGAACCTCATGCAGTGCAATACCTCTTTTGTTATCCTAGATCCGAAAGGAGAAATTTTAAGAGATACTGGAAAGCTACTTGAAAGAAAAGGATTTGAGGTCAGGGTTCTTGATTTGATCTCTATGGAAAAGAGTCACTGCTATAACCCATTTGTATATCTTCAGAATGACAACGATGTGCAGAAACTTGTAACCAATTTATTTAAAAGCACCACACCAAAGGGAAGTCAGTCGCAGGACCCGTTTTGGGATACTTCGGCTTCCATGCTTCTGTTGGCGTTGGTGTTTTATTTGCATTATGAAGCACCGGAAGAAGAACAGAATTTTGAGATGGTCATGGAAATGCTCAGAGCCGGTTCGATTGAGGACGAAGAAGATACCAGACCTTCTCCCCTGGACGAACTGTTTGCAGAGCTTGAAATGACAAATCCAGACCATATTGCATTGAAATATTACCGTTCCTACCATTCCGGTTCAGCAAAGACACTGAAATCTATTCAGATCACGCTTGCTGCGAGGTTGGAAAAATTCAACCTTGAAAGTCTTGCTTCATTGACATCGGCAGACGAGCTTGACCTTCCATCTATGGGAGAAAAGAAAGTTGCCCTGTTTGCCCTTATTCCAGATAACGACTCCAGTTTCAATTTTTTGGTTTCGATTTTATATACACAGTTGTTTCAGCAGTTATTCTATGCTGCTGACCATATTCATGGCGGTTCGCTGCCTATTCCGGTGCATTTCCTGATGGACGAATTTGCGAACGTTTCCCTGCCAGATGACTTCGACAAGATACTTTCGGTTATGCGTTCCAGAGGGGTGTCGGTTAGTATCATTTTGCAGAATCTGGCACAGCTCAAAGCACTTTTTGAAAAGCAATGGGAAAGCATTGTGGGCAACTGCGATGAATTTTTATATCTCGGCGGTAATGAGCAATCCACACATAAGTATGTGTCGGAGCTACTCGGCAAAGAAACCATCGACACGAACACTTATGGCAAGAGTTCCGGTCGAAGTGGTAACTATTCCACCAATTATCAGATCAGTGGGCGAGAACTGCTCACACCAGATGAAGTGCGGATGTTGGACAACCGATATGCGATTTTATTTATCCGAGGGGAACGTCCTGTTATGGATTTGAAATACGATATCTTGAAGCATCCGAATGTGGCATACACCACAGATGGTAGAGAAAAGCCATATATGCATGGAGAAGTTACGATACCGCACTCATCTATTTCCGTTCTTGCGATTGATCCGGAAGATGTACCAGAAGGCAGTTACGGAGAAACCAATTACGAACTTCTGTCTGATGAGGACTTTGAAGTTGATACAAATTTCTAATTTACAGGAGGAAAACACAATGAGATTTTTTAAGAACATAGATAAGAAAGCAATGAAAGAAACATCTAAACTTCCAATGACCGGAAAGGTTAGAAAAGGTTACCGGGCATACTGTGCAGCGGTTCTGGCAATGACGGTTGTACTTGGCACTGGGGTAACTGCTTTTGCGGCAAGTGACCCGATCACAGTAGTCAACAATCTGTCTGATTTTATCTTTGGACTCATTCGAGCAATCGGTATGATCTTGCTCGGCTTTGGTATTGTCCAGGTCGGACTTTCCCTGAAATCACATGACCCGTCCCAGAGGGCAAATGGATTTCTTACCCTTGCCGGTGGTGTCATTATCACTTTTGCAAAAGAAATCCTGACTCTGATCGCAGGCTAAGAAACAACAGTTATCAGTGAGCGTACCCGCTTTTGCGGGTATGCCTTTTATAAGGAGGTGCGAATGAATGAGCGATAACTGGGTAGTTCAAAACCTCGAAAACGCTCTTGAAACCTGGAACGATAAATTAAGCGAGATATGGCAGCTTTTGACCACTACTCCGCAGAACTTCAAAGGTGGAAGTATCTGGAATGTGATGGTCACGATCAATGGAGCAGTGCAGGCAATCGGACTTGCACTACTTGTACTTTTCTTCGTGGTCGGTGTTGTCCGTACCTGTGGCAGTTTTACCGATGTAAAGAAACCGGAACATGCTTTGAAGCTATTTGTAAGATTTGCTATTGCAAAAGGTGTTATCACATACGGACTGGAACTGATGCTTGCTTTATTTAATATCATTCAGGGTGTTATATCAACCATCTTGACATCATCAGGATTTGGAACACCCGATCAAACAACACTGCCTGCTGAGATGGTAACGACCATTGAAGACTGCGGATTTTTTGAAAGCATTCCGTTGTGGGCAGTTACGCTGATCGGTGGACTTTTTATTACGGTGCTGTCATTCATCATGATCATGACAGTCTATGGCAGATTTTTCAAGTTGTATATGTATACTGCCATAGCACCGATACCACTTTCCACATTTGCCGGAGAACCGACTCAGAATGTAGGCAAGAGCTTTATTAAAAGCTATTGTGCAGTTCTACTTGAAGGAGCAGTCATTGTGCTTGCCTGCATTATCTTTTCATTATTTGCATCCAGTCCCCCAGTGGTCAATCCGGATGCGGCGGCAGTCACACAGGTGTGGTCCTATATCGGCGAGCTTGTCTTTAACATGCTTGTCCTTGTGGGTTCAGTGGAGATGAGTGATCGTATTATCAGAGAAATGATGGGCTTATAATTCGGAGGTTTAAGAAAATGAAGAACAGAAACAGAACAGGTCGGCAGAAGTATTTCTCGGCTGACCGTAATTGCAAAAACTGCGTGTACAACGGTGGCAGAAGAAAGGGAGAGCATATCTGCTTAATGGATACTTGCACTTTGGAAAACCGGTTGTATGGCAGAGAAAGGAAAAGAAATTGAAAAGCATACAGATTTATCATTTACACCTTGCCAATGGCGAGATTGTGCAGGCTGCTGAGGACTATAAACTCAAAGGCAAGAATACCATTGTCAACCTTTTTCAAAGAGCAAACGATGAAGATATTTTCTTTATTACAGATTTGCTCTTAGGCTCTTGTTATATTCCCAAAAAGAAGATTGTATATATCTCAACAGGAGAGGTAAGAGTCAATGCAGAACCTGATAGATTTGAAACAAATATTTGCTTGTTAAGGAGAGTGAGAGATTGTGGAAGTAAAGATTAACCGTGAAATACGAAATTACACAGAGTCAATGTTCTTTGGACTGTCGCTTCGACAGTTCATTTTTTCTGTCCTTGCATGTGGGATTGCAGTGGGACTGTATTTCCTGCTGAAACCTTATTTAGGGACGGAAACCGTTTCATGGGTTTGTATCTTAGGTGCCGCACCATTTGCTGCGATTGGATTTGTGAAATACAACGGGATGACAGCAGAGAAATTTGTCTGGGCATGGTTTAAGTCTGAATTTCTCATGCCGAAGAAGCTGGTATTTCACTCTACCAACACCTATTACGAATTACTGAAACCAAGCATCGAGCAGAAAATGAAGGAGGTTTTGAAAAATAATGATTAAGACACTCAATAATATTTTCAAACAGGATAAAGAAAAGTTTGTTGTGCCAAAAGGTGTGCAGGACTGTATTCCAGTCATGGTTATCTATGATGACGGTATCTTTAAAGTTGGCAAAGACAAATATTCCAAGAGCTTTAAATTCACAGATATTAACTATGCGGTGGCAAGCAGGGAGGATAAAGAGGGAATGTTTCTTGAATACTCTGAACTGCTCAATTCTCTGGATAGTGGAGCGACTACAAAAATCACGATCAATAACCGCAGACTGAATCGTTTGGATTTTGAGAAAACCATTCTTATTCCAGAAACCGGAGACAGCCTTGATGAATACCGTGAGGAATATAACAAGATGCTTCTTGAAAAGGCAACCGGGACAAATTCAACAGTGCAGGATAAGTATGTGACAATCTCTATCAATAAAAAGAATGTGGACGATGCACGCACCTATTTTGCACGTGTGGGTGCTGATCTGATCGCTCATTTCAACCGCTTAGGCAGTAAATGTGTGGAAATGGAAACGGATGAGAGACTTCGGATTATTCATGATTTCTTCCGAGTGGGCGAAGAAAGTGCTTATCATTTTGACATCAAAGAAACCAGAAAGAAAGGACACGACTTCAAAGATTATATCTGCCCGGACTCTATGGAGTTTGAAAGTGATTACTTCAAAATCGGAAACCGCTTTGGCAGAGTCATTTTCCTGCGTGAGTATGCGTCTTATATCAAGGACTCAATGGTTGCAGAGCTTACGGATATGAACCGGAATCTGATGATGTCCATTGACATTGTGCCTGTGCCAACAGATGAAGCGGTAAGAGAAGCAGAGAACCGACTGCTCGGTGTGGAAACAAATATCACAAACTGGCAGAGAAAGCAGAATCAGAACAATAACTTTTCTGCGACCGTTCCTTATGATATGGAACAGCAGAAAAAAGAAATGAAGGAGTTCCTTGACGACCTGACAACTCGTGACCAGAGAATGATGTTCGCAGTGCTTACGATGGTGCATACAGCAGATACGAAAGAGCAGCTTGATAACGATACAGAAGCACTGCTTACGACAGCAAGAAAACATCTGTGTCAGTTTGCGGTGCTGAAGTATCAGCAGATGGATGGTCTGAATACAGTTATGCCTTATGGCACAAGAAAGATTGACTCTTTCAGAACACTTACTACAGAGAGCCTTGCAGTATTCATGCCTTTTAGAGTTCAGGATATTTACGATGAGAACGGTATTTATTATGGGCAGAATGTCATCAGCAAAAATATGATTATTGCTGACCGTAAGCAGCTTTTGAATGGTAATTCCTTTATCCTCGGTGTATCCGGTGGTGGTAAGTCGTTTGCAGCAAAGGGAGAGATTGAGAACATCATTCTTTCTTCCGACGCAGATGTGATTATCATTGATCCGGAGCGAGAGTATTCCCATCTTGTGAATGCCCTCGGAGGAGAGATTATCAATATTTCTGCAACGTCTCCGAACCATATCAATGCTATGGATATGAACAAGGATTATGGCGATGGAGCAAATCCGGTTATCTTAAAATCTGAGTTTATCATGTCCCTTTGCGAACAGCTTATCGGTGGCACGAACCTCGGAGCAAAGCAGAAGTCTATCATCGACCGTTGTACTGCAAGTGTGTACCGCACATATCAGCAGAATGATTATACCGGTCCAATCCCTACTCTACAGGATTTTCGTGATGAACTTCTGAAACAGGATGAACCGGAAGCAAAGGAGATCGCACTGGCGATTGAGCTTTTTACGCATGGTTCCTTAAATACCTTTGCAAAGCAGACGAATGTGGACACACACAACCGTCTGATCTGCTATGACATTTTGGACCTCGGCAAGCAGCTTATGCCGATTGGTATGTTGGTTGTGCTGGACTCTATCCTGAACCGTATCACACAGAATCGTGCAAAGGGTAAGAACACCTTTATCTTCATTGATGAAATTTATCTTCTGTTCCAGCACGAATACTCTGCAAACTTCCTCTTTACCTTGTGGAAGCGTGTGAGAAAATACTGTGCATACGCAAGCGGAATCACTCAGAACGTCGATGACCTTTTGCAGAGCCACACAGCGAGAACAATGCTTGCAAACTCAGAGTTTATCATTATGCTGAATCAGGCTTCCACAGACAGGCTTGAGCTTGCAAAACTTTTGAATATTTCCGACCTTCAGCTTTCCTATATCACAAATGTAGATGCGGGACATGGACTGATCAAGGTGGGGAGTTCGCTTGTGCCATTTGCAAATAAGTTCCCGAAGAATACGAAACTCTATAAACTGATGACGACCAAACCGGGCGAAGTGTAAGGAGGATAACGAGATGGCTAAGATTTATTTTCGTGATAAGGCACACAAAGATTTTGTGATGGAAAATCTGAATAAATGCAGGAGAAACGACTGTTATCATCAGGCGTTCTTTTATGTGATGGGAATTTCGGAAGAAACGAGAATGAACATCGGGCAGATGTTTGATTTTAAGAATGACTGCATCATTCCGGAGGGAATGCATGGAGGATGGCAGACCAGTGGAACTGTGAAAGTCTGCAACCTTGCGTTTAATCTCTGGAATGGATTTGCAGAAGAAGGCAGGGAGAGGTTCTGCACACCAGAAGAACTGTTCTGCTGTGGATATGCCCCGTACTTTATGGAGGGAATCAAACTGCGGTATCCGGAATATTGCAGAGATCTGACACCACCTAAAAGAAAGGATATGGAACGATAATGATGAAAAGAAAGCGATATGTGATAATCATTGCGGTGCTTGCAGCTATTTTTTCTGTAAGCACCTTTTTCCTGATCCGCAATCATATAGACTCCAAAAAGCAGGCAGAAATCTATGATGAATTGATTGAAACTGTCGAGGATACAGATGAAACACAGGAAACAATGTCGTATTCCGAAGATCAGTCATTTTTGCCGGACTATCAGGAGCTTTTTCTGCAAAACAATGATATGGTTGGCTGGATTAAGGTAGAAGATACCAAGATCAATTATCCGGTCATGCAGTCCAAAGAAGAACCGAACTTTTACCTGCGACATGGATTTGATAAGGCGTATACGGTCTATGGCTGCCCGTATGTGCAGGAAAACTGTGATGTAGATGCTCCATCGGACAATCTCATTATCTATGGGCACCATATGAACGATCAGTCTATGTTTGCCGGACTGATGAAGTATCAGAGCAAGTCCTTTTGGGAGAATCATAAAACAGTGCAGTTTGATACACTGACAGAAAAATCAGAATATGAAGTCGTGGCAGCTTTTAAGACGGTTGCTTATACCGATGGACCGGAGAGTTTTAAATATTATCATTTTGTCAACGCAGGAAATGAGGATGAGTTCAATGCGTATATCGGCAAATGCAAAGAGTTGGCATTCTATGATACGGGTGTGAGTGCAACGTATGGCGATAAGCTCATCACACTTTCTACCTGTGAGTATTCTCATAAGAATGGAAGAATGGTCGTTGTTGCCAAAAAGATTGCTGAGTAAGGAGGGATTGACATTGTATGGGTAACTTGATAACCCTAGCAGCATTGTTTGTTGCGAAAGTAACAGACAATGCACTAAGCACAACAAAAACAATATTGGTACAGAGAAGTCGGTGGATACTTGCAGGGATTGCGGTTATCATATCCGACTTTATTTATTTTTGGATCACAAAACGGGTGGTATCTGCGGACAGTGAGATTGCAATTCTTGTAGTTGCATTTGCAGGTGGTGTTGGATGTTCCCTTGCCTGCTTCATCAATGAGAAACTGTCAAAAGACCGCATCTATGTGAATGTGATTATGTCGGATGACCTTGAAGAAATGAAGCATTTCAGAGATTTTCTGGCAAAGCATCATATCACAAATGTAGCGGCAGACAGTTATACGCTTGACTGGGACGCCAAGACAATCTCGATCACAGCCTACCCGGAAACAAAAGCAGAAAGTCGGCTGATCAACGACTATATCGCAGGAAGTTCCACGAAATTTAAGCGAGTGGTACAGCCGACTTAGAAAGGAGGTTCGGTGTGGCTGATATAAAAACAAGAGATACGGTCAAAGGCACAATTAAAACATTGGATAAAGCAGCCGTTGCCGGTCAGAAGATGAAACAGGCATATATCGCCACAAAAGATAAAGCGGAGCGAACGGTCAATGCAAATGAAAATACCGCAGAAGAATATGCTGCGGATCAAGTGGAAGCCGGAATGGATGACATCTCACATAAGGCGGTTTATGTTTTGGATAGGGCTGGAAGAAAGGGCGTCAGGGATACAAAGGAAAATCTTCAGACAGCAAAAGAGAGTGTGCAGCATTTCAAACAGCAAAGAGCAGAACGAGCCATGAATGTGCAAAAGACACAGCATCGGGCTTCTGCTGTCAGAAATGGGACGACTTCTGTTCCGACAACACAAACACAGACATCTTCCGCAATCCGTACACTGGAAAAGCCTGAAAAGATGGTCAAGCAGTCTGTTACTTCCGCAGGTAAGAAAAATATTAAAATTGCCGGGAAAGAAACTGCAAAGACAACGCAGCGGGCAGTTAAGACTGCGGAGCATACTGCCAAGACAAGCATTAAGACTAGCAGACAGGCGGCAAAGACTGCCCAGAAAACAGCACAGACCACAGCAAAGGCTTCAAAGAAAGCGGCAAAAGCTGCAAAGGAAGCAGCAAAACAGACTGCCCAGGCAACAAAAACAGCAGTCAAAGCAGTTGTTTCAACGGTTAAGGCGATTATTGCAGGAACAAAAGCACTTGTATCTGCGATTGCTGCAGGCGGTTGGATTGCAGTTGTGATTGTCCTGGTGGTGGTTTTACTCGGCAGTGCGGTTGCCATGTTTGGAGGTGGCAGTGACAGCAATACTTATACTGCTGTCAGTGCAGAAGTTCAAGCCTATGAGCCGGTTATTCAAAAGTATGCCAAACAGTACGGTATTCCGGAATATGTGGAACTCATTAAGGCTGTTATGATGCAGGAAAGTGGCGGTCGTGGACTGGACCCGATGCAGGCGGCAGAAGGCAGCTTTAACAAAAAGTATCCGCATGAACCAAATGGTATCAAAGATCCAGAGTATTCGATTGAATGTGGTGTGCAGGAACTCAAAGCGGCTCTTACTTCTGCGGAAGTAAAAAGTCCGATTGATATGGAGAACATTAAACTTGCTTTGCAGGGATATAACTTTGGTAACGGATATATCTCATGGGCAAGGTCAAAGTATGGCGGTTATTCTTATGCCAATGCAGTCGAGTTTTCTACCCAGCAGGCACAAAGACTGGGGTGGAGTAGTTATGGCGATACGCAGTACCCAGCTCATGTTCTCAGGTATTATCCGTATGGGCGAGCTTTTACAAGTGGAAGCAATCAGGCGATTGTAGAAGTGGCACTGACACAGCTCGGAAATGAGGGTGGACAGCCTTATTGGAGTTGGTATGGATTCCAGAGCAGGGAAGAATGGTGTGCCTGCTTTGTGTCGTGGTGTGCGGACCAGTGCGGTTATATCGAAAGTGGGCTTATTCCCAAATTTGCAGGCTGTGTGAATGGTGCAAACTGGTTCAAGTCCCATAATCAGTGGCATGATAGGAATTATGAGCCTAAAGCTGGAGACATTATTTTCTTTGACTGGGGTGGCGATGGTATTACTGATCATGTTGGAATCGTTGAGAAGTGTGAAAACGGAACGGTTTATACGGTGGAAGGTAACTCAGGTGATGCCTGCAAGCAAAGAACTTATGCAGTAGGAAGCAGCAGTATCTATGGATACGGTATTCCGGCATATTAAAAATTCCAGACGATGTCTGGAAAATCAAAAAGATGGCTGCTCAATTGAGTAGCCATCAGGTACATTTAAAAATCTGTGATTTCTCTATTGTTCAGATAAACATTGTGCGTGTGGTAGGTAAAGCTAAATAACATATCAGAATCAGCTTTATGACCATCAAAAAAGGAAATATCATCTGCAAGGATGAATAGGATTGCCAACAGCTTCTTGATGTATCCGCAGTAGTTAGCGTAATCGAGATAGATATCTGCGATATATCCTGCATCAAACTCGGATAAATCTGCATTGATTTTGTAGTTTTCAGATAATTCCGATACCGTTTTAATGAACTGTTCTTTATTTGCAATCCTTTCCTTGTTTGGAACACATCGACGTTTTTCAGTCATATATTCATAAAAGTCGTCGATGTCACTTAACTCTGGTATATCATCCGGTAAATCATCAAATAAGACCATGTCTTTTTCATAGCGGTTACTAAATAGTAGCTTCTTTTCCATACCTCTTACCTCGTAGCTCATAAAGTGGAGATTGTTTTGTGAAATTACAGTTTCTTTAAAATCAATCGTATCTTTTTACAAAATCAGTATAACATAAAAAGAAACGAAAATCATCACTAATAGTTGGTTTAACTTCCAAGTGGTGCGTGTATGTTCAAGTTAGCATAATCTATACTGATAGTTATTGAGACATACTAGAGGAGGTGGTGCGATGAAGCTCGATACAATCGGCAAGAATATAAGAAAATTCCGCCTTGCAAAGAAATTACGACAGGAAGATTTAGCTGAGAGAACAGGTTTGACAGCAAATTATATTGGTATGGTTGAGCGTGGAGAGAAAATTCCGTCACTTGAAACTTTCATAAAGATTTTAAATGCTTTGGGTGTGTCAGGCGATATGGTTCTTGCAGATGTTTTGGACACAGGATATACTGTTAAGAACTCCATGTTGAATGAAAAGCTTGAGAAACTTGCACCGGAAGATCGGAACAGAATTTATGAAGTTATAGATACGCTTGTGAAGCAGTCGAAACAGATAATTCCATAAAGAAGTGAGGAAGTTCATTCGGCTAAAGACGGAATAGAAAAATAATATTCGATATATCAAGTATTTGAGATGGACAGAGCAAAAGGGAGCACTTGTGGCTTCCTTTTGTTGTGTCCAATTGTTTTATAATACATTTATTTCAAAGAAAGAATTGCCGAAATCTAATTATGATCTGAAATCTATTCTTCGGGTAAAAACTCAATAATATCTTGAACTGAACAGTGAAGTATCTTACAGAGCGCATCGAGAGTATTTGTTGACACAGACTCGCCAGCTTTCAATCTTCGAATCGTCGAACTGCTAATACCACCTTTAACTTGTAGCGTATACGTTGATGCACCAGTTTTTTGCATTGTATTCCAAAGCGGCTCATAGGAAATCAATGAATATATGCCTCCTTTTGATATTGACATATATCCATTATTGCCTATAATGAAGTATGAGTGTGATAGGCAATATTGCCTATGCAAAAACCAAAAATAATGTCCCGTTTGGGACAAGGTTTTCGTAGAGTATCTCACTCCACGAAAAAAATACCATCCAATAGATAAAATCACTATTGGACGGTATCTTGACGATTTATTTGACGGCTAATAATCCGGAAAGTTTTTGCATATTTTTCTTTTTCAGCTCATAAGTAGGATGGACATAACGATTCATTGTAATATTAACAGTAGCATGTCCGAGAATTTCGCTAAGACTTTTTACATCAAATCCCAATTCAACACATCTAGTGGCAAAAGTATGTCGTAAAGCATGAAAATTGGCATTTTCTATACCTGCGCCATTTAATATTTTTTTGAATTTGTTTTGCATTGTTCTCGGCTCTATAAATTTATATTCATCATTAGTCAATAAATATCCTGATGACGATTTTTGATTTAAAACAAGGATTTTTGATATTTCATCAGGCAATGGAATTTTCCTGATAGAACAAGTACTTTTGGGTGTAGTCACAACAACTTTTGTCTTGGCTTCCTGCTCCTGGGGTGTTTGAATTCTTTGTAATGTATGATGGATATATATTGATTGATCTGAAAACGAAATGTCCTCCCAACGTAAAGCACAGATTTCTCCGACACGTAATCCTGTAAACAAACATACTAGAATTCCTATATTGCATGGTTCAGGATTTTCTAATATATATTCGCATAATTGGGTTTGCTCTGTTTTATTTAAAACTCTCATAGATTTAGCATTTTGTTTTATCTGAACAGCATTGGCATCGTAAGAAATGCAAATTCCCTTTTTGTTTGCAAATTTTGTAATATTTCGAATTATGGATAAAGTATCGCTTACTGTTTTAGTCGATAAGCCCGTCCCATTTTTCCCTCCAGATTCCAACAAAAATTTGCAGTGCTCCTCTATGAATTCATGTGTTATTCTATCAAAGGTTTTACTGCCATATTCCGGAAGAATATAGTTCTTAAGCAGGTTGTAATACTTATTCTGTGTAGATAACTTTGTATGTAATTTAATACTTTCAAACCATTCTGCGGCAAGTTCGGAAAATAAATTTACATCTTTTTTTATAACTTGAGATGAACATGGTAAACTTTTTTCTTTCAATTTGATTTTGGCTTCTCGATAAGTTTTTGCGTATACATATCCATATATTATTTTTCCAGTATAAGTACGAGACTTAATATAGCGCCCTTCCCATCTGCCGTCTTTTCTTTTATAAATATTTTCGCCTTTTTTTGGCATAAAGCATTGTCTCCTTTCATTTTGACTATTATTTTGACGGATTATAGTAAATTACTGATAGATTTACTTGAAAATATTGCTCATTTGACTGTTATTTGCTGTTATTTTACCATTGCCTTATTGACGAACAGCCAACGAAGAGGTAAACTTAACATATATAATGTCGAAAATTGCATATATAGTGATTCGTAGAGTGAGATACTCTACGAAAATATCATATTTAATAAATGAATGTTAGAGGAATAGTTGTAATAAAAAAGAAAGAAGATAATAAAAATGGCAAAATATAAAGCAAAAACAAAAGAATGCCAGTTGATTGTTAAAGCAAAGCTTTCTTCGGGTGAAAAGATCAATGAAAGAGAATTGGATTTTTTTACTAGAAAATATATACGAGGACTTTTAAAAGCCAAAATGGTCAAAAAATTTGGTTTTACATCTATTGAATATACAGGACCTATTGGTATCAGTTTGTTTGAGCGGCTGAAAAAACCAATTACAAAATATGATTTTTTATTTATTATTGAACAGATTGTAGATATATCACAAAAAGTACAGTTGAATTCTATGTCTCTTAATAAGGTAGTTTGGGATATTCATAATATATTTATTAATGAAACAACTAGAGAAGTACAATTCATATATTTGCCATTAGAAAATATAGAAAAAGAAGCAGATATTATTGCAGTGATTGACAGTGTGGTTTATTCTGCCAAACCTGTACAAGAACAGAATTCGGATTATATTTCGAGATTTGTTTACTTTATGAAAGGTTTACCCAAATTTGATGCTGAACAGATAGAAAAATTTATCTTACAAGAAGATAGAAATGTAGTAAATACAATAAAAAAACATTATGCAGGTCAGAGCGGTTTTATGACAGATAAACCGAAAGACTATTATGAGCATTACGCTTGTGATGATGAAAAAACAGGACTTTTAGAAGGAGCAACGGGATTACTGGAAGACGAGGAGACAGGACTTCTTTGTGAAGAAGAAACAGGACTATTGGTAGAGGAAGAAGAAACAACGTTACTGGAGAATGATGAACAAGTGCATTTCCCTTCATTGTTTAGAGTCCTTACAGAAGAAAATATCAGTATAAATAAACCTGTCTTTCGATTGGGAAAAGAAAAAAGTTATGCTGATTACTTTGTTTCTAATAATAATGCTGTCAGCCGAAGTCATGCGGATATTATTACGAGAGGACAGAAAGTGTTTGTAATAGATTTGAATTCAAAAAATAAAACGTATATAAATGATCAGCCAATTCCAGTGCAACAGGAGACAGAACTTTTTAACGGAGATAGATTGAGATTGGCAAATGAAGAATTTATTTTTTACGCTTAAGGAATAGAATGGGGAAAAGGAATATGCATTATTTAGCTATAGCAGATACTGATATCGGCAATGTCAAACAGACAAATCAAGATAGTGTGTTGATAAAGCATGGAGAAACGGAAAAAGGTGAAATTCTTCTTGCTGTGATATGCGATGGAATGGGCGGACTTGAAAAAGGTGAACTCGCTAGTGCAACAGTCATACGAACATTTTCAAAATGGTTTGATGAAGAACTTCCATATGAATTGGAAAAGCTGGATTTGCAGGTCATAGCAGGAAAATGGGATTTTATATTAAAAGATTTGAATTTGAAAATATCTGAATATGGACAATCCAAAAATGTAAGAATGGGAACTACATTCACAGGAATTCTGTTTGTAGAGGATAAATATATTGTAGTTCATGTGGGCGATACCAGATTATATCATCTAGGATCCTATTTAAGGCAAATGACAGATGATCAGACGTTTATAGCAAGAGAAATAAGTAAAGGTACAATGACACCTGAACAAGCTCGTACAGACAAAAGACGGAATATGCTTCTACAATGTGTTGGCGCATCCGCTAAAATTGAACCAGAAATAATAATGGGAACAATTGAAAGCGGGGCTTATATGCTCTGCTCTGATGGATTTCGACATGAAATCTCAGAAAGTGAGATTTATGAGTCGTTAAATCCTGTAAATTTGGTTAATCGGGATGCTATGCATAGTAATGTCAAGTATTTAATAGAAAAAGTAAAAGCCAGACAGGAGAAAGATAACATCTCAGTAATACTGGTAAAAGTAAACTGAGGGGGAGAAGATAATGGCAGAAATAGGTTCAATAATTGATGGAAAATATGAAATCCTGAGAGAAATCGGAAAAGGTGGAATGTCTGTTGTATATCTCGCAATGGATACGCATTTGAATAAGCAGTGGGCTGTCAAAGAAATCCGTAAAAAAGGAAGCGGAAAAAACGATGAAATTGTTGTAAATAGTCTTTTGGCAGAAGCTAATATGATGAAGAAATTGGATCATCCAGCATTGCCTAGAATTGTGGATATCATAGATAATGGGGTGACAATCTATGTAGTAATGGATTATATAGAAGGAGAGTCGTTGGATAAAATTTTGAATGAATATGGAGCACAGCCAGAAGAATTGGTGATAACGTGGGCAAAACAATTATGTGATGCGTTGTCGTATCTTCATTCACAGAAACCACCTATTATTTATAGAGACATGAAACCTGCCAACATAATGTTGAAACCTGAAGGAAATATCAAAATTATTGATTTTGGAATTGCCCGTGAATATAAAGAACAGAATTTGGCAGATACGACAGTCCTTGGAACAAAGGGGTATGCACCACCGGAACAGTACAGCGGACAGACAGATGCAAGATCAGATATTTTTGCATTAGGAATGACGATGCATCATTTATTGACAGGGGTTGATCCTAGAAGTGGAGATGCGTATGCACCAGTGCGGATGTGGAATCCGGAGCTGTCAGAAGGTATTGAAATTATCATAGATAAATGTGTTCAGCCGGCTGCTGAAAACAGATATCAGAATTGTGCTGATTTGCTTTATGATTTGGAACATCCGGAACTTATTACCAGAGATTATAAGAAAAAACAAAAAAGAAAGTTGACCGCATTTATTACGGCATCAGCATTAACTGTAATTTTAGGAGTATCAGGTTTGGTGTGTAATGTCATGGCAACACGTGTGAACAATAATAATTATGAAACATTAGTTTCACCTTCTGCTGCTACTTCGTTGGAAGATAAGGTTAGTAGCTATGAGCAGGCGATTAAAATTTACCCAAATAGAATAGAGGCATATACATGTATGCTTGAAGCGTACGAAGATGAAGGAAAATTTGGAAAAAAAGAAAATGATGAATTTTTAGCTCTATATAATGCGCATAAAGACAACTTTGATGTGACTAGTAAAGAATATGCAGAATTAAATTATAAAATTGGAATGATGTATTTCAATTATTATACAAATGATGATGGAAGCTACAGTTTTTCGAATCGTGTACAAAAAGCATATTCTTTTTTTGCTACAAACTTTGAAAACAAAGAGATATCATCAGAGTTTGAATATAAAAAATTATCAGATTGTTATTATAGAATTTGTTCGTTTTATAAGACCTACATATTGAGTTCAGCTACTGTGGAAGAAGCGTCGAGGGATAACTATGAAGAATTAATTTCAACAATTGAAAATGCTTTGGACGATGTGAAAGATGCGGGAGCATATGACCAGCTGACATTATATAACGGAACATTTATGCTGTTATATGATCAAAGAAGCAGTATGGTACAGGTAAACGTTGATAAAAGCACAGTATTAGCATTATTAGATAGGGTTTATAACAGTGCGAATACACTGTCTGTAAAGAAAGAACAATCACAGAATTTACAAAAAGAAATAATAGATAACTATGATGAGTACAAAGAAGCAATAGAACGTGCATATACAAATGCCGAAGAACGAGCAGATATCAATGCGGAAAGGGAGACGAAGTAATGGCTGAAACACTATTAATGATATCAAAAATATCTTTTGTTGCAGCAGGGATTTGTCTGGTTGTGGCAATTATACTATTTATCCGCTTTAAAATTCCAGATGTAATAGGTGATCTTTCGGGAAGAAATGCTCGAAAATCTATTGAACAGATGAGGGCACTCAATGAAAAGAGTGGAAGCAAATCATACAAACCAAGTAAAAAAAATATTGAGCGTGGGAAACTAACGGAAACAATGCATGGGTTGGATGAAACTGAAAAGATTCTCAATAAACAGGATGGTGAAAGACCCGAAACAGGTTTATTAGAGGAAAATAAAATATCATTTTCAAAAGAACCTGAAACAGATCTTTTAATTGATGAGGAAGAGACTGGATTGTTACTGGATGAAAATGAAACAATTCTGTTGGAGGATACAATTGAAGAAAGCTCAGAAAGAAACAAAGGAATGCCAATACATATTTTAGATGAAGTGATTCTCGTGCATACAAATGAGGTGATCAGATGAAATTACGTAATGGTATTATAAAAAAATATTTTTGGTGTATTATACTTTTACTAACTATCATGTCATTTACCTTTTTACTAATGCCGATTGCTAATTATATGCAAAATGGATGGAAACAAAGGTTAGTTTTAGTAATAGTTGGGATATTATTTTGGATTTCTTTTATTAGTGGATATGTACTTTTGATTATAACAATTAAGAAGTTTAAAAAGTTGTTTAATCAGGAAAATTTTGAAGCAGAAAGCAAACTACCAAATTGTTTTAAATTTTTTTCAAATACATATGCTGCAATAGCAGATGCAATTTTAATTGCAGTTATTGTGGTGCTAATTGTAATTACTATATTGGGTAGGATGACTGGAGTCTTTCCATATATAGTATTGGCTATCTTAGTATTTTCTATTAATATGCATTGCTTATTTAATGGAAATATATATAAAACAATCAGAACTAATGATACGAGGGAGAGAAAAAGATGCAAAGGAATGAAAGACGTAAATTGACTAAGCGAATCTGTGCAGCGTTTTTATCGTTTGTAATGGTTTTAACGTTGATACCAGCTTCCACTTTATCAGTGTTGGCTGCAACACCAGAACATGAAAATGCAATTACCATATCGGTGGTAGATGAGGATGATAAAGCAATATCAGATGCAACAGTTACATTTTCTGTAGACGCTGATGTGAATTTAAAGCAAAGTACAGAAATTACGGATGCATATGGTACAGTGGTTGTTATGACTGCGGATGAGTTTGAACAAAGTAAAGCAGATAATTTACGAATCAGTGCCACAATCAGTAAAGACGGGTACGCAACAGATCAGACTACTATAGAAAATATGAGTTTGACTTCAGGGACACAGGATTTGCATGTAAAACTGAGGAGTACACAAATAAAAGATGTAAAAGTGACTGCTACAACAGAAAATTATACTGGAAAAGATTTTGACGCAGCTACAATAAGTGGAGTAAAAGAGACAGATGTTATAACTTACAAGCTGAATGATGATGAATGGAAGAATTGGAGAGAGGAAGTTCCTAAAATTTCAGAGTTGGGTTCATATTCTCTGACAATCAAAGTCGAAAGAGAAGGATTTGAAGATTATATTGAAACAGTTCAACCTAAAATAGAAAAAGGAAATATTGAACTTAATGTAGAATCGCTTAATCAGGGATATACAGGAGAAGAATTGCCAGCTCTGAAAATAACAAGTGGTTTAAAAAATGGAGATGTTGTTACATTTGTAATAAATGGATCAGAAACAGAAACGACTGTAACGAATGAAAATGAACCTTTAGAAGCACCACCAATAGTAGATGCAGGAGAATATTCGGTAAAAGTTAAAGTTCATAGAGATGAAAAGTACAAAGATTATGAAAAAGATTATACTGCAAAAATTACGCAAGTAAGTATTAAAGGGCTTTCTGCAACGTTAAACAGTTGGACATATGATGGAAAGAGCCGTCCAGTGGTAAAAGTCGGAGAAGACGGAAAAGCTGTAAAAGGTACGAGACCTGATGATGTAGTGAAGTATAAGGTAGATGATGGAGAGTGGAGTAAAGAAATTCCAGAAGTAACTTATGCGGGAGAATATACTGTTAAAATTCAGGTTTTTAGGGATAAGAACTATACGGATACAGAAGTGATCGATTTAAATCCTGCAAAAGTGGTTGTAAGGCAGGCAGAACAGGAGATTGAATTCAATCATTATTCAAGTGATTCGGTCAGCGAGGTTATAAAAGGGGAGTTTCCAGAAGCAGGGAAAACATATGACTTTAGTGCGAAAGACGTTAAAGCAGCAGCTGGTGGAAGCTTTACTTATAGTGTTGAGAATACAGCAGAAAATGAAGGAGTAGCAACGATTGATGCTGCAACAGGAATATTGACAGCCTATATGCCGGGAGAAGTTACGGTAGTGGCTACTTTGTCAAGTAATAATAGAAATTATGTTGAAACATCTAAGCGAATCACATTGACGATTACCCAGGAAGCGGAATATGAAGGACAGTTTGTAAAATTTGTAGATAAAACAGTTAATTATACATTGGGAGAAAATGCTGGAACTGTTTCGGAACAAGAGGCGGTGTATACAGGAACAAAGAGACATCCTCGAATTAGTTATACGATAGATAACGAAAATATTGGAGTTCAGTGTAGTTCTTCTTCAGGGAAAATCACAATTAAGGACTATAGAAAAATAGGCAATGAACTAATAAAAAACAATGGTGTAGTTAAAATAAAAGTGACTGCAACAATGAAAAAAGCTGGATGGTTCTCAAAAGACGATAAAACTTCTTATGAAATCATTATTCGTTTTGCACAAACTCCAGATGATCCATATGTAATTACTGGTACTATGGGAAAAAATGATTGGTATACATCAGCAATTTCGGTAAGTGCATCTGATTCAACATATGAAATTACTGATGATTTGGGTAAGGCTTTTAGCTCAAATGTTACCTTTAGTGATGAAGGAACTGGAGAAAGATATGTATATTTAAAATCAGCTACAGGAGCAATTACCAATAGAATTCTGTTAGATGGGGTGAAGATTGACACTGTTAAGCCAGATAGTAACAAGATTAAAATTGAATATTCAGAATCTGTTTTGAGTAAAATCCTTTGGTTTTATGATGGACCGGTGACAATTAATTTCACTGCATATGATGTTACATCAGGAGTAGACAGTTTTGATTGGACTTATCGACGGTCTACAGACGCAAGCACATCTAATTTAGAATCTGATAACGGAACAGTTTCAGCAACACAGGATTCAGAGGATACGACAAAATATACTGCTTCTATTACGCTGCCAAAGAGTGAAGCAGAGCAGCTCAGAGGGTATATTTCGGTAAATGCGACGGATAATGCCGGATTAACAAGTGAAGATAAAACAGATGATGGAAGGGTGATTGTAGTCGATACAATTTCACCAACAAGATCTGTTGCTTATGAACTGGAAGAAGCAGGTGGTACATCACAGACTGTTGATAACAAACATTATTTTTCAAACAATGTTAAATTTACATTTGATATTACAGAAGCAAACTTTTACGAAGATGATGTAATTGTTAAAGTATCCAAAAATAATGGGGAAGCAAAACCTGTATCAGTAAAATGGAATGATACGGATAATCAAGATGAGCATGAAGCAACGTGTATACTTTCAGGTGATGGCGATTATATTGTGACAATGGAGTATGAGGACCGTTCCGGTCATAAAATGGAAAACTATCAGTCAGAAGTTGTGACAATTGATACAACGGCACCAGTTATTAACTTTGAGTATAGTAATGGAAATAAAACATCGGCGGATAAAGATAATAAGCAGATGGCAACAATTTCAATTACAGAACATAATTTCCGAGCAAGTGATATCGAAGTTACAACAGTAGCAAAGGATATTAAAGGAGATACGGTAGCAGCAAAAGATATTCAGGAAATTTTGAGAAATGCTGAATGGAGTCAGCATGGAGATGTATATACCACAACATTATCAAGTGAATTTGTAGATGCAATCTATGACATAACTCTTAATTACAAGGATCTTGCATTGAATCCAGCGAAAGAAGTAAAGACTGGAGAATTTATTGTAGACCATACTGCTCCGGCAGCAGATTCCATGCAGGTAACATACTCAACACCATTAACAGAGAGGATTATATCTGCAATTACGTTTGGCTATTATAATCCATCTGTTGAAGTAACATTTACTGCAAAGGATGTAACATCCGGTGTTGACTATTTTATGTGGTCTTATTTAAAAGAGGATGGAGCAAGTGATAGCAATGTTGCTAGTTATCCAGATGCTAAGCTAATGGCAGTACAGGATGCTAATGATAAATCAAAGTTTACAGCATCTGTAACACTTCCAAAAACAACAGCAGAGCAGTTACGAGGAAACATTGCGTTTACAGCTACTGATAAATATTCGAATGTTAGCAATAAATTAACAGATGAGGGACATGTTATTGTAGTAGATACAATTGCACCGACATTGACAGCTGAATACACTGAGTCTGCAAGAACTGTAGGCAATCGTATGTATTACAACAGGGATATGACAGCAACATTTACTGTTACAGAAGCAAATTTCTATCCAGAAGATGTTCATGTAGAAGTGTCTAAAGATGGTGGAGATTTTAATGAGGTGTCTCCGACCTGGAAAGATAATTCGACAGATATTCATGTTGGAACTTATACGATAAAAGCACCTATTGACCATTCTGGTGATGCAGATTACATATTCCGTGTTCGCTATACAGACAGAAGTAACAATGAAATGTCTACATATACTTCAGATATCATTACGATTGATACGATTAAACCGGTGATTGATGTTACATATTCAAATCAGAATGTAAAGAATAATATAAATGATTCTGAGGGACATGCAAGAAAGTATTTTGATTCAACGCAGACAGCAACGGTTACAATTACAGAGCATAATTTTGAAGCGAGTGAAGTTGATTTTACAATAGGGGCAAAAGATGCAGCGGGTAATGCACTTAATGCAAATGAATTAAATACAAAATCATCTTGGAGCACAAGTGGGGACAAACATACAATTACAATAACATATCCAGGAGACGCAAATTATACTTTTGATGTAGCTTATACCGACCTGGCTACCAATGCTGCTGATAACTATGCAGAAGATTATTTTACTGTAGATAAAACTGCACCGACAAATCTGAATGTTTCGTATAGTAATAGCATCTTAGATACTGTATTACAGGCAATTACATTCGGCTTCTATAATGCAAAGATGACTGTAACCATCAATGCAACGGATAATATTTCAGGTGTTCATGATTTTAAATATAGTTACTCACTGGCATCTGGAGTCAGCTCAGTAAATGCAGAACTAATAAATCAGGCGATTGAGGAAGCTGGTGTAACATATTCTGATGGACGTACGAAATCAACAACACGATTTGAAATTCCAAAAGCTGCATTAGGCAATAGTAATCAGTTCAATGGAAATGTATCCTTTACGGCAAAGGATAGATCAGGAAATGAGTCTTCTAAGTTTAATGATACAAAACGATTGGTAGTAGATAACATTTCGCCAACAGCGACAGTTGAATATAATAGCCCTGTTCAAACAGTTGGTGGTATTGCATATTACGATGGAACTGTTAATGCGACAGTAACAATTAATGAAGCAAACTTTTATGCAGAAGATGTGCAGGTTTCAGTAACAAAGGATGGCGTAGCATATTCAGTGACGCCTTCATGGAGTAATAATAGCACCGACGTACATGTAGGAACCTTTGCCTTATCAGACGATGGTGATTATTTTATAACTATTAACTATGCTGATAAATCAAGTAACAAGATGGCTACGTATACATCAGAGCAGATGACAGTGGATACGGAAATCGTTTCACCTGTTATCACTGTTAATGGAGAAGAAGCCAACGGAAAAGCGTATAAGGATGAAGTTGTACCAGCCGTAAGTTTTGAAGATATTAACTTTGAAAATTACGAAATAAGCCTTACCAGAACACGGTATGATGATAAAGATGCCGATGTAAAAGAGAAATTTATCGCTGGAAATGTTAGTGTTAATGATCAAGGTGGAACGGGTAGTTTCGATACTTTTGTTAAAGAACAGGATGTAGATGGTATTTACACTATGACTGTTTCTATGACGGATAAGGCAGGACATTCAGCAGAAACATCTGCAACATTTACAGTTAACCGTTTTGGCTCTGTATATGAGTATGGAGATTATCTGACATCTTTAGTTAAAGATGGAGGTGCTTATGTTCAAGAGGTTAAAAATGATCTTATCATTACAGAGTATAATGCAGATCGATTATTGAGTAACTCTTTGGATGTAGAGGTATCTTGTGACGGAAAACCTTTAACAGATGTGTCTTATGATGTCACACCACAGATTAATGATCAAGTATCTGTAGGAAGTAGTGGATGGTATCAGTATAAATATACTATTTCAAAATCAAATTTTGACTCAGATGGTGTATACAAGATTGCGATTTCCTCTAAAGATGCTACTGGAAACGCTCCGGAAACTACAAACTATGAGGATAAGAATATTTTATTTAGAGTAGACAGTACAGCACCTGAGATTAATAGTATTACAGGTTTTGAGGACAGTATTATCAATGCACAGAGTGTGACATCAAAATATACTGTTTATGATACAATCGGGCTTGCTTCAATCAAAGTCTATGTGGATGGTGAGAATGTAGATACAATTACGGATTTCAATGGAGACGTAAACAACTACAGTGGAAGCTTTAAGGTATCCGAAAAGAACTCTGCCCAGAAGATTAGATTAGTCGTAGAAGATTTGGCGGGAAATGTAACAGATACAGATTCAGATGATTTTGAAAGTGCCTTTGCATTCAGTAAATCAGTAACGGTATCAACCAATTTCTTTGTCCGTTTCTATGCTAATAAAGTTCTTTTCTGGGGAACAATTGGTGGAATTGTGGTAGTAGTTGCATTGGTTTCAGTATTTGCAGCTAAGAAACGTAAAAAGAATGAAGAAGCAGAAAGTTAATAATTCTGAAAAATAAAAATGAGCCAAAAATGTTTCCTGTGTGGCATCGCCACATGGGAAACAAGGCTATTTTTCAGATATAAGTGTATAAGAATCTTATGGATTTATATCTGGAAAATAGAATGTGTAAGGGGAGGATTGCTAGATGAATGCGTTGGTTGAAAATGGAATTATTTCTGAAATGGAGTGTGGAAATAATTTCGCTTATATCATAAATGATAGTAATCTGTTTTTGTCAACAGAATATAAGGTACTTCAGAGCCAAGAAGAAGGTTGTTTTGTTAAATGTATGAAACTTCTCTATAATGGTAAAATTCAATTTTATTATTTAGTTAATGGATATAAGTCATTAGCAAATATGTTTTCTTCAATAGATGCAGATGGTTTTATGACTATTATGACGAATGTGTTTTCAAGCATTATTTCAGTTCAAAATAATGGATTTTTGTCTTGTCAAAACATAGATATTTCGTTTGAAAGAATATATGTGGATCCGAATACATATAAGGTTGCGTTAGTTTATCTTCCTGTTAATAAAAGATTTTTTTCGGATGAGGCATCATTTGAAAATGAGCTCAGGACAAGCTTAGTCAAAGTGATTTCCAGTATAACAACATTGTCTTCACCGAAAACCACACAATTTATGGCTGATTTGTCAAACGGAATGTTAACAGTCAAAGATTTATATGAACATATAAGAGGTGGAAAAAAACATATTCCAACAGGAACTCCACCTATACGAGAAAGAGTGAATAATTCGACAAAAGAAACGTGTTTACGTATTATTGCGATGAATGCTCCAACACGTGTTGAAGTAGTAGTAACAAAAGATAATTTTGTGATCGGTAAGAATGCGGCAGTCGTAGATGGTGTAGTGGCATTTAATAAAATGATTAGCCGGATACACTGTAGAATTACAAACGATCAGGGAAGATATATGATTGCTGATTTGAAAAGTGCAAATGGAACATATGTAAATAGAGTCAGATTAGTACCTAATCAGCCACATCCTATTCAAAATGGCGATATTATACGATTGGCAGACAGTGATTTTCAGGTTGTAATTGATTAGTGGAGGTACATAAGATGGCTAGACCGAGAATAATTATTGCAGATACGGATGTAAATTATATTTTATCTTTGCAACTCAAATTTGTAGAAGAATTTTTTGAAAAAATTGATTTGGAAATTATTACTGATAGGAACTATTTTGAAAAAATGTTTGAAAGCCCGCAAAGAGCAGATGTGTTAATAGTTTCCGAGGATTTATATGATTTGTCCATTCAGAAACATAATATAGGAAATGTGTTTCTTATGACAGAAAAAAATGAAGAAGAACAGACAGCGGATTTGAATGTCACGAGAATATTTAAATATACAAGTATAAAAGAAATTTTCAATGAAATTTTGGGAAAAAGCGCATCTGTATTAAATTTAGAATGTAATGTCAAGCAGGAAACTCAAATTATTTTAGTATACTCAGCTAGTGGAGGAACAGGAAAAACAACGGTTGCTTTAGGTCTTTGTAAGGTCCTTGCAAATAATTATAAAAAAGTGCTTTATATCAATGCTTCACGTATACAATATTTTCAAAGGCTATTAGAAAATAAAACACCTATTTCGTCTACAGATATATATACAAAACTTGCCATAGCGAATGATAAAATATATGAAAATATAAAACATATTATTAGAAATGAAGATTTTTCATATATGCCACCCTTTAAAGCGCCACTTATGTCATTAGGATTACAATATTCAGTATATAAAAAGTTGGCATTATCGGCAAAACAGACAAAAGAATACGATTTTATAATTATTGATGCAGATGAGGCATTTGATGAGGATAAGGCTGAATTGATTAATATTGCAGATAAAGTAATGATTATTACTGGACAATCTAAAACTGATGTATATGCAACAAATATATTAGCTTCGTATATTAATGGAATTAAATCAGAAAAATATGCATTTATTTGCAATGATTTTGATAAAGGATATGATAATGCATTGATTTCTCCTTCATTAATGTTAAATTTTTCGGTTTCGGAATATATTGAGCATATTAGTAATTTAGAAGACATGACTTGTGAAGATATTTCAAGAGAGAAAGGAATCCAAAAGATAGCGTATTGGGTTTTGTAGGTGAAAGATGAATAGAGAGAAAGCAGTAGTGATATTAAGATTAAAAGACAAATGTGTAGATATAGAAGTTCCATTAAACATTTCTGCTAATGATTTAGTGGTAGCGTTAAATGAAGCGTATATGTTGGGAATTGATACTATGAATGTTAAAGATTGTTATATGAAAGCTGAAAATCCGTTTGCTTTACTAAAAGGAAATAGACTGTTATCAGAATTTGGTGTACGAAACGGTACGATTATTAATTTTACCGAATAATGGGGGGATAGCATGGAAACTCAGTATAAAATTATCATTACAAACAGTAATTTATATAAAGAAATTGAACTGACATCGTTAATGAGTAAATTAAAAATTGGAACAGGAACAGAGTGTGATGTTAGGTTACGTCCAGATTTATTTTTTGATTCTATTAGTCTTGAGTTGATTAAAAGCGCTGAAGGATGGAATGTTATATGTTCCGATAATGTTTACATTTCACTAGGCGATATAAGAAAATTATTTACTAAATATTTGCAGCATGGTGATGAATTTGAAATAAGGTACCAAAATGGTGATACGTGTGCGTTTCATATGTTTTTTTCTATTGATTTTGATTATGTAGAAAAGGAATATGATGTATGTGTTGACATAGCTGATAAAAAGTATCTAAAAATAGGTGGAATTAGTTCAGCAGATATTGAACTCAAGAGTGAGTATGTTAAAGATGATTTTTTTGAAGTGAAGAAACAGGAATCAGATTTTGTTTTGTTGAAAGATACATCTCGATATGGTGTCTATTTAAATGGGAAAAAAATTGAACAATCGGAAGTATTACACAAAAATGATTTTATTTCCCTTGCTGATTTTAAGTTTTGCTTTGATGATGGAAAAGTGTATGTAGCGGGAAATGAAAATATTCGGTTTAATAATTTACAGACAGTATATGCGGGGAATAGTAAGAGTCAGCATATATATCCTAAATTTAATAGGAGCACACGAGTTAGAAACATATTAAACACAGAGAAAATTACAGTTTTAGATCCTCCGGCGGCACCGCAGAAACCGAAAAGCAATATAGTGATGCAACTCATGCCTGCAATAGCTATGCTAGCTGTTACAATCATTTTACGTGGATTTGTAATGAATTCAGGTGGAAGCATGAGCGGGTACATATGGATAAGTGCAATATCCATGGGGATAGGAATTTTAACTTCGATTTTTGGGATTGTTGATGAAAGAAAACAATATAAAAAAGATATAGCAGAGAGAATTGAAAATTATACGACTTATATTACAGATAAAGAGAAGCAAATTGGTGATTTCAGAGCAAAAGAAGCGGAACAATTGAATAATACATATTATTCTGTTGAAAAAGAATTAAATTTGGTAGAAGACTTTCTTCCAGAATTATTTGACCGTATATATAGTGATTCGGATTTTTTAAATATAAGAGTAGGAACTGGTACAGTCAAATCAGTAAGAGTGATTGATTATAAAAAACAAGAAAAATTTGGTGGTGGTGATAAATTAACAGAAATACCACATCAAATTTCAGAAAAGTATAAGTATATTGATAATTTACCAGTTACATTATGTCTAAAAGAACAAAATGCGATTGGATTTGTTGGAAAGAGAAATAATCTGTATGGTATGTTAAAAAATATAACGGTAGATTTAGTGACTCGCCAGTACTATACAGATTTATCTTTATTTTACATCATTAGTGAGAATGAAAAGGAACAATTTTCTTGGATTAGATTTCTTCCACATATACAAAATGATGTTTTACAGATGAGAAATATTGTATGTGATGATAATTCAAAGAATTATTTATTTGAATATTTATACAAAGAATTATCAAGACGAGAAAATGAGAAGGAAAATTTCCCTGAGATAGTTGTTTTCGTATATGATGATATGGGAATAAAAAGGCATCCGATTTCTCAATTTTTAGATTATTCTGCTAAAATGGGGGTTCATTTTATTTTCTTTGAGGAATATCTAGAAATGCTTCCGAATGGCTGTACAAATGTCATCAAGGTAGATGAGCATGAGGGAGAACTTTTGGATGTTTCTGGAAAAGAAAAAAATCAAAAATTTGTTTATGATGAAATTTCTGATAAAGATGTAGAAAAAATGGTAAATAAATTAGCACCTGTATATTGTGAAGAAGTTAGTCTTGAGGGTGCATTAACTAAAAATATTACTCTCTATGAGATGATGAATATTTTAAATGTTGGAGATATTGATTTAGAGAAAAACTGGGCATCTTCTGAAGTATATAAATCAATGGCGGCTCCATTAGGTGTGAAAACCAAAAACGAAATAGTATATCTTGATTTAAATGAAAAGAAACATGGACCACATGGATTAGTGGCTGGAACTACTGGATCAGGTAAATCAGAGATTTTGCAAACGTATATATTGTCAATGGCAACATTATTCCATCCTTATGAAGTTGGATTTGTAATTATAGATTTCAAAGGAGGTGGAATGGTAAATCAATTTAAAAATTTGCCGCATTTGATAGGAGCAATTACTAATATTGATGGAAGGGAAATTAATCGCTCGTTGTTATCAATTAAAGCAGAATTAAGAAAAAGACAGGCTTTATTTGCAAAATATGGAGTAAATCATATAGATCAATATATAAAACTATTTAAAAAAGGGGAAACAGATATACCACTGCCACATTTAATTCTTATAGTAGACGAATTCGCAGAGTTAAAGATGGATCAGCCTGAATTTATGAAGGAGCTTATTAGTGCAGCTCGAATTGGGCGAAGTCTTGGGGTACATCTTATTTTAGCAACTCAAAAACCTAGTGGAGTTGTAGATGCTCAAATATGGTCTAATTCCAAATTTAAGCTTTGCTTAAAAGTGCAAAATAAAGAAGACAGTAATGAAGTATTAAAGACACCATTGGCAGCGGAAATCAAGGAGCCAGGAAGAGCATATCTACAGGTTGGTAATAATGAGATATTCGAATTATTTCAGTCTGCGTATAGTGGAGCTTCGATTGATATTGGTGATAGTAAAGGAAAGCTCTCTTTTAGTATTGATGAGTTGAATTTATCAGGAAAGCGCAAAAGAATTTACACTCGTAAAAGTGAAAAAAACGCTGAAGAAAGTGACACACAATTAAATGCTATCGTAAATTATATTGAGAATTATTGCGAAAAAAACGGAATAATGAAACTTCCTGGTATTTGTTTGCCACCATTGACAGAAAATGTGGACTATGTGGAGGTGGGAATGACACATGATGCTGTTAATACAATCATTCCTTTAGGCATCTATGATGATCCAGATAATCAGGTGCAAGATGAGGTGAGGTTGAATCTTTTAGATGGAAACACACTGATTGTGGGTTCTTCACAGTATGGAAAAACGAATTTATTACAGGTTATTATACGAGGCTTATGTGAGCAATATTCTCCTAGTGAAGTAAATCTGTATGTACTTGATTTCGCTTCAATGGCATTGAAAGTATTTGAAGAGATTAATCACGTAGGTGGAGTGGTTGTTGCTTCTGAGGATGAAAAACTTAAAAATTTTATGCGAATGATTCGGTTAGAAATGAAAACTCGAAAAGAAATTTTTTCAAAAATGGGAATTACATCATTTGCATCCTACAAAGAGGCGGGAATGCAGGATATTCCACATATAATTATAATGGTTGACAACTTCATAGCATTAAAAGAACTTTATTCAGAGTATGAAGATGAAATTTTAAACATATGCAGAGAAGGCGTTTCTGTTGGGATAAGTCTGGTGATTACTTCTTTACAGACAAATGGAATTAGTTATAAGTATATGAGCAATTTTGCAAATAGAATTTGCTTATACTGCAATTTAGGAGATGAATATGGAACCTTATTTGATCGATGCCGGATGGAACCTAAAAATGTTCCTGGACGAGGACTTATAGCAATTGATAAGGTGGTGTATGAATATCAGACATATTTAGCTTTTGATGGTCAAAAGGAAATTGACAGAGTAAAAACAATAAAAGAGTTTATAGAAAAGATTAATAATAATTTTAAAGAACAACAAGCACGTAAAATTCCAGAAGTACCACAGGTGTTGAATTTGGAATATGTCAAAAATAATTTGAAGACTGCAGAACTGAAAGAATTACAAGTTCCGGTAGGTATAGATTATGATACGGTTGATTTTGTAGCAATTGATCTAGAAAAAACGTTAACGATTGGAATTACTGGAAGGGAAGGCTATGGCAAAACCAATCTTACTAAGTTGTTTATTGAGCATCTTCAAGAGCGAGTCTTTGATGTTCCGTCAAAAGTGTATATTTTAGATGATTATGAAAAGCAATATGAAGATGTATCTGCATATGGGATAGTAGAAAATTATTCAATAGACATTGCTGATTTCGAAATAATGCTTAATGAAATTGAGGAAGAATTACAAATGCGATTGCAGATAGTGCGGAGTGATGGGTTAAATGCTTTAAATAATTCACCACAAATTGTATTTGTAATTCAAAATAATGCAATTTATGCACCAGACGGTATCGGAAAAAGTGTGGTTGAAACATTTAAACGAATTATAAAAACATATAAAAATATGAAAATTTGTTTCATATTTGCTAATGTGGATAATGTTAATATCGCATATGGATCGACAGAAATGCTGAAGATGGTAAAGGATTATAATTACTTATTCGTTATGGATGATCTGACAAACTTGAAATTGATGGATATAAATGCTGCAACAATAAGAAAATATAAGAAAATGATAGAATTAGGTGATGGATATATGATTACTGAAAAGGGTGTGCAAAAGCAAAAATTTATCCATTTGGAGGAGGTGTAAATATATGAGCTCTACAGGAAATGTAACTCATCTGGATACGAAAAAGTTTGCGGATACAATAAATGTGTTCAAGACAGGAATTACAGAATATAACGATATCAAGCAGACGGTCGAGAGAACCACAAAAACTTTGTTTGGTGAGTGGGAAGGAGAGGGAAAAACTCAATTTGAGAAAGATTATAATACATTATACCAGCAATTGACGGATATTGCTGATATTATGTATGAATTGTATGATGCACTTGTAGATGCAGAAGCGGCATATATTGCAGCAGATGAAGAAGCAGCTAAAATGTTGACAATAGATTAAGGGGGTGAGTATTTTTGAGCACTTTAAGTAATTTGAATTCAAGGTTAACGAATTTGAATGATCAAAAGAATTCTCTCAAATCAAGTTTAAATATTTATAATCAAAGAAAAAAGGATATAGAGGGACTAATTAGAACGCTGACGAATGTGGTTGATAATAATTATGGAATAGTAAATAGATATGCAAGTAGCATAGCTAATAATATTTCGGGGGCAATTAAAGGTTCTGGATGTGTGGTTTCAATAGAAACTTCAGTTTCAGATGGAAAAGAAAAAGAAAGTTCATCTGATGGAAACATTGTTTCTGCTTTAAATGGTTTGAGAAGTGAATTAAATCAGGTCAATACAAAGATAAACAATTTAAATGCAGATTTAACTTCGGTTAATAATCAGATTAGTAATACTAGAACAGATATAACAAATGAGAAAATCCGATTGGCAAGGGAAGCTGCAAGAAAAGCAGAGGAAGAAGCTAGGAAGAAAGCAGAAGAATTAAAGAAGTTGGCTGAACAATTAGCCAAAAACGCTTAGGAGAAAAGAAGGGAGTGGGAAGATGTCAACTTTGGTAATCAACTATAATTCTCTAAATACTATTGCAAGAAATGCATCTGATTTGGCGAGAAAAGCAGAAGAATATGCAAATAATTTGACATCAAAAGTGTCTAATAAGTTTGGAGAAATTTCGGGAGGAAGCACAACTAACACAGCAAATGCAAAATATTATGTTTCATCAAAAATCAAGGAATTACAGAATAAAAAAAATGCTTATAAATCATTATCCACACAAGTAACAACTTTTATTGATACAGCGAAACGTGTAGATGCAGAAGTGGCACGTACAATAGCAAACAGCCAGGAAAAGTTTCTACAAAAGCATGAAAATTTAAGAATTGATGGTTGGAAAGCAAATTTACTTAATTGGTTAGTTGATTTGAAAAATAGTTGTCCACTGTTTGAAATGATTGGAAATGCTTTAGAAGATTTTGGAACAGGAATAAGCGGTTTGCTGGCAAACATTAGATATTGGTATAAGTGTGAAGGCGGTAAAAATATAGTTGGATTTGTATTGGCTATAGGAGGAGCAATTGTTGCAGTACTATTATTTATAGCATCATTTCCAGCGTCGGGTTTTTTGGCAATATGTGCAGCGATAGGTGCTGCTATTACAGCAATTAATGCATTGACTAATGTATATACATCATATAAAGCGATGAAAAGTGATGATCCAGCATGGGCAAAGATATATGGAGACCAAAACAAGTTGTCGGATGTATTTAGACAAGAAAATCTACATAATGGTTTTCTAAATAGAATTTCGTATGGTGCAGCAACTTTACTTGATGCTACAGAATTATTTTGTGATGTTGTTAATATTTTAAATCTTGTGAGCAATTTTAAATCAAAATTTAGTTTTATTCAAAACTTTTTTGATAAAAATACAGGGTTGTTATCATATATGAAAACAGCCAAGTGGACGGATGCTTTACAGTATGACGAATATGGTAATATAGTCGGTACAATGAAGGTAATGAAAACCAATAAATATGGTATTGTTGAAACAAGATATACTTTCTCGTCTGTATGGAATGGAATAAAAGCATATGTAATGGATAGCCCGATAGATTGTCATACAGAAACAGGAATAAGAACTTTGTTACATAATAATTTCGTGACAGATTTTAAGGATTGGAAGAACAGTGTGTTTAGTATTACTGCTTGGAAGGATACATTTAAATATAGAGTGACAGATGGTGGAAGAATTTCTTACTCTGAATGGAAGAGTACATTTAATATTTCGGCATTTAAAGATACTTTAAGATTTAATTTGAAAAATAACGCTCTTAAAGGTATGTTTGCGGATAGTGTAAAGTGGAAATATCGAAAAGATTTTATATCGTCAACTGCCAATGGAATTAATTCTTTTATGGATATGTCTACTAAAGTAGGAAGTATGGTTGTTGGAGAGTATAGTATTTCTTCAGAAATAAAAAGTTACTTAGAGTCTAAAAAGACTGGATTTTCTGATACAACAAAAATTATTGAAAAAATTAATAAATTGAAAGTTAAATTCGATAGTGTGACGAAAAATTCATATATTTATAAAGATAGGTATGCAACAACTTAGAGGAAGGTGATAATGTGGGAAAAAGATATATAGGAAATAAGACATTAAAAAAGGCATATTTAAAATCATGGTTATCCAAGAATTCAAAGTATTTAAGAAAAAAGAGATTATCTAATTTTTTAAAAGTATCCGGCGGAATTTTAACCGTAGTTATTGCTTTGATTTTTATTGTTGGTTCTAGTTTCTCAAGTGTTGGATTTGTTACTGGTATTGGAGCAGGTGTAATAATTGGCTTCATACCTTATTGTATTGGAGTATCTGTTGGAATAAAAGCTATGTATGAATATGGTGCACCATTTTCCAGAGAAGAAAAAGAATATTTATTACTTTCAGATGATGAATTGGAATTTGGTTCTTCAAGTGTGGATAATAAATATAAAGAAAGTATGGATATTTATAGTATATCGGCAAATGCAATTAGTGCAATTAATATAAATGGTGATATTCTTACAATTATTGGGAAAGGAAAATTGACATCTTACGACGATATAACAGAAAAAAGAATTAACTGGGAAAACAGCCAAAGAAAATTCTATAGCAATACACCATATCCAATTCTGCTTGCATTTGATGAGCGAGAGGAAATTGTTGAACGTATAAAGAAAATGAAAGAAAGGCAAGGGTGATATTTTGGAAAATATAGATTTTAAGGAGTATATGTTACAGGCAGATGCTCTGATGGGACAAGAGAAGTATGAACAGGCTATTAGCTATTTAGAAAAGGCAGAAGGGATAGAACGATTTAATATTGATATATATCTTTCAAAGGGAGTAGCGTATGCCAATATGGATGATTTGGAGAATGCGAAAAAAGAATTTGAAAAAGCATTAAAAATAAATAAAAAAGAAGGAATTGTTTATTTCCATCTTGGAAATATCGAAATGCTTCAGGGAAACAAAGCAAAGGGAATTGAATTATATAATAATGCAATTGCATACGGGTTTGATGATGCACAGATATATTTTAGCTTAGGATTGATGTACGAGGAAGAAAATAATGATGATTTAGCAATTCGGAATTATTCCAAAGCTATATTAAGAGACCCTAATAGAGCAGATATCAGAATTAGAAAAGTAAGAATTTTTATAAAAAATCAAAAATTACAAGAAGCATTACAGGCATTAGATGAGTTGATTTTATCAAATCCAGATGTATTTGAAGGATATCATTTGAAATACCTGGTGTTGGTGAGTCTAGAAAAATACGATGAGGCCGAACATGTATTAAATGATGCTATAGAATTATTTCCAAAAGATCCTGCTTTTGCAATAGATAAAGCTTCCTTGCTAATTTCTAAAAAAGAATATCACGAGGCGCTCGCTGAGATTAACAACATTGAAAGAGAATATGTGTTGGAATTGGATGATAAGCATAGTATAGAAATGGAAAAGTCAAGAGCATATGCATTTTTAGAAGATATGGAAGGCACAATATCAAGTTTATTAGAAGCAAAAGAGATTGCATTACAATATGAACCACCGAGAATGGATATTGAAGCAACATATCTTTTAATGAATTGCTATCTTAATAATGAAAATTATGAAAAGGTTCTTGAATATGCATTGGAAATAAAAAAAGCAAAAGAGGAAAATTATTATTCTCTGGCAGCGTATTATTATGAGCCACTAGCACTGAAATTTCTTGGAAAGATAGATGAGGCAGACGAACTCTTTAAGAAGGCGGTGGAATATTACAGAAGTGTATCTTTGACATCACCAGGACTTATTGATAGTTATGCATTCCGGATAATGGCACTTCGAGAACTAAAAGATTATGAAAAAGCACTTGAGCTTGCTGAATATTTAGTGAACGTTAGGGATGACTTGGCAGAATCACATACTCTAAAAGCAACTATTTTAGAAGATTTGGGAAGGAAGGAGGAAGCAAAAATCGAAAGAGCAAAAGCGCTAGAATTAGGAGGAATGGTTTCTGAATTGCCAGCAAATAATCAATAGGAGGTGCTTGAGTGGCAGCAAATAATTTAAAAGTGAGTCAGGAAGCCTTAGACTCAGCAAAGAGTGGATATGATGGCTGCGTAGAAAGAATGACTACACTAAGAAATAATTTACAAAATGCAGTTGATGGTATTAGATCAGGGTGGCAGTCGGAAGGAGGAGAGACCTTTTTTGAAAAATTTGATAATCAATGGGTAAAGAACTTTAATGATTACATAGATGTGATTGGACACATGAGTGATAATATGAAGATTTCCCAAAATAAATATCAGACAGTATTTGATGAAGCAAATAAATTAAGTATTAGATAAAGGAGAAGATACGAATATGGCAACAATTAAAATTACCCCAGAGGAACTCAGAGTGGCAGCAGATTTTCTTGAGCAGAAACTTGAAGCAATCAATGGAGAAGTATCAGCATTGAAAGGGAAAATTGATGAAATTTTATCAAATTGGGAAGGCTCGGCACAGAGTTCATTTATTGAAACGTTTGAAGGTGATATGTATCCGATTTTAAAAGATACATTGCCGGAAGTAATTACTGGAATTGCAGCACAATTGGATGGAGCAGCAGATGCCATTGAGCAGGCAGATGAAGAAGTGGCAAAAGCATTTAGAGGATAACGGAAAGGAGAAAAAAACATGGCAACAATCAAAATTACCCCAGAGGAACTCAGAGCGGCAGCAGATTTTCTTGAACAGAAATTGGAAGCGATTAATGGAGAGGTATCAGCATTGAAAGGAAAAATTGATGAGATTTCATCAAACTGGGAAGGTTCAGCACAGAGTTCATTTATTGAGACATTTGAAGGTGATATGTATCCGATACTGAAAGATACGTTACCGGAAGTAATTACCGGAATTGCAGCACAATTGGATGGAGCAGCAGATGCCATTGAGCAGGCAGATGAAGAAGTGGCAAAAGCATTTAGAGGATAACGGAAAGGAGAAAAAACATGGCAACAATCAAAATTACCCCAGAGGAACTCAGAGCGGCAGCAGATTTTCTTGAGCAGAAATTGGAAGCGATTAATGGAGAGGTATCAGCATTAAAAGGGAAAATTGATGAGATTTCATCAAACTGGGAAGGCTCAGCACAAAGTTCATTTATTGAGACATTTGAAGGTGATATGTATCCGATACTGAAAGATACGTTACCGGAAGTAATTACCGGAATTGCAGCACAGTTAGATGGAGCAGCAGATGCTATCGAGCAGGCAGATGAAGAAGTAGCAAAAGCATTTAGAGGATAATTGCATATATGTCTTTTTATATGATAAAATGGTGAAGGAAATACTCCTTCACCATTTTATTAAATAATAAAGTAAAGGAGAAAAAAATGAAAAATGTTTTTAATATAAAAAGTAAAGTGTATGTTAAACCAAAAAGAAGCACTTATTTATTTAAACAAATATTGAATATTTGTTTGATATTTGTACTAATTGTAGGAATAATGCAGTTAATTTTGGATGGAATTAGTATAGGGGTGATAGGAGAAATAGCATTGGCGATATTTATAGTAACATCGTATAATAAAAGACCAGCAGTAAATCCACATTACGAATCAAGTGTTATAGAGATAGGGATTGATTCGAAAAAAATGAATGTTGAATATAAGCAGTTAGAGGATGCTATATATGCAAATAAGATATTGGAAATAAGATATGAGAATGTATTTGTATTAGAATATAGTAATCAGCTATGCTGTTTACATATTATGGGGAATATTTTTGTCAAAGATAAATATTCAGAAACAATATGTGAACATATCAAAGATCATTATCTTTATTTGGAAAGAGGAATGGAAAAGGAGATTCTTTCATGTATAGAAAAAAATAGTAATTTAAAAATTAAGTATATGGATGGTAGATAGTGAAAGTGTTAAGAATTTGATATCCTTGATAATTATGTTGATTAGATATGGTACTTAGAAAATTGAAAGTTGGTAGGCTATGGAGAAAAAGCCAAGAATATTATACTTAAAGAAAATATTAGAAGAACGAACGGATGAGGAGCATCCGCTTTCCACGACACAGTTGATCAATATATTGAATGATGAGTATGGTATATCTGCACACAGGACAACAATCACAAAAGATATTGCAGCACTTCAAGAGTTTGGAGTAGATATTGTTATTATTCATTCTACACAGAGTAAATATTTTGTGGCGAGTCGGAAATTTGAATTGCCGGAATTAAAGCTGCTGATTGATGCAGTAGAATCGTCTAGGTTCATTACAAATAAGAAAAGCGATGCTCTGATTGAGAAAATACATACATTGACAAGTCCCGGTTTAGCAGAGAAACTTAAACGAAATAATTATGTGGTTAATCGAATCAAGCCGGATAATGAACAGATTTACTATATTACTGATGTGATCAATGATGCAATTAACGCAGGTAAACAGATTTCCTTCCAGTATTATGATTATACCGGACTCAAGAAGAAAGTTCTGAAGAATAAAGGCGAGGTTTATAAACTCAGCCCGTATAAGCTTCTTTGGAATGGGGATTACTATTATGTTATCGGATATTCTGAAAAGAAAAATAAAGTAATTTGCTTCAGAGTAGATCGAATTGCCAGAACACCAGAGATGTTGGAGAAGGATGTAATTCCAATGGCAGAAGATTTCGACATGGAGAATTTTACTAAAGAAGTATTTTTTATGTTTTCCGGGGAAAAAGTTCTTGTGGATCTGCGGTGTGATAATAGTTTGATGAAAACAATGGTTGATCGATTTGGGGAAGATGTCACAACACTTGCATATGATATGACATCTTTTCGGATACAGACTGAAGTATCAGCCAGTCAGACATTCTTTGGCTGGGTATTTGGATTTAATGGAAAGGTGCAGATACTCGGACCAGAAAGCGTGAGAGAACAGTATCGACAGATGATTGCAAAGGCGAATATGAACATGTAAAAAATGAAGGTTAGAAAATATATGGAAACTAAAGAGATACAATTTGAATTTATAGAAAATGATAGTATTGGATTGAACAAAGAACAGATAGAATATATAAAAAATTTAATAATGTATTATGTGGACAAATATCCATTGGTTGAGTTAAATATAGTATGTGATTACTTTTCGTGGGATTATATGGAGAGTGAATTAAACGAATATACATTTACGCATAACAAGGATGGTGAAGAATACGCTAAATATAAGGCGTTGGCTCAATACAATGATGATGATAAGTTGATTGGTTTAAATCATATTAGACTTTGTAAAATGGAATTAGATAGTAATCAGATTGTAAATTGGGTTAATCGAGATAAAAAGAAATTTGAACAATTAAAGCAGAAATATGAAACGACGTGTCAACAAGCAAAGGCTGTAGGATTGGATCTTCCAAGCTTCAATGCGGTTTTAGGACATTCTATTAGTAGTGATGAGTTAAAAAGTCATGAGATTGAAGCAAAGAAGATTACAGAGGAAGACATGGACATTATGTTGATAAGGCTTATGGAGGAATATTGTACCATAAAAAGGTTAGTTGCACATGAATTTGGACATGCAATAGCATATAGCTATCATCTCGAAGAAGATGTAATCATAAAATCTTTGTATGAAAAATACAAACATGGATTTGAGGATATGCAAGAATTTATTGCTGAATGTTTTATGGCTAGTGAGTTGACAAATGAAGTGACTTTATCAAATAACGTAAAAAAAAGGATAAATGAAATTGCAGAAGTAAAAAACTAAAGAAGATGATTTATAGAATGATAACAGTTTAATGAAAATAATGGTCAATTAGATAGAAAATAGTGTGACATTGGATTTTATCTCTCAAAAAATATTTCTATTGTTGATTATTATTTGCATATCGTGGATACAAGTATGATGAATATTTGATATGGAAAAACTCTGAGCCCAATTGGCATGAAAAGATAATTTGTGCAGACGGTCTGCACAAATAGATTTTTAGCCAGTCGGAAGAATTAAGAATAATAGAAGGAGACAAGCGATATGGAGAATAAATTGCAAAATGCCGAGCAGAATAGTATTATGGATAATTTTGTGAAGACAGACGACATTTTAAAAGATATGTGTGGAATTATTGAATCCTCACAAAAAGCTGCACATCAGGCGGTAAATACTTTGCTTGTCCAGAGAAATTGGATGATTGGATACCGAATTGCAGAGGAAGAATTTGGTGGACAAGAACGCTCTGAGTATGGACTTCATGTTATTAAAAAATTGTCGAAAGAACTGACAAATCGTTATGGAAAAGGATATGACAGGGGAACGCTTTATCGTTGCCTGAAATTTTATAAATTGTTTCCTGAGATTGTTGCCTCACTGAGGCAACAATCTGGGGCAATACTTTCGTGGACTCATTACCGTATTTTATTACAGGTCGAAGATAAGGAAGTGAATATTCTCGTCACCGGAAACCTTGATTCCGGAATTTTGGAAACCGACATTCCGGAGGAGGGAAACTCTTTGATTGGCTTGTTTACCACTTATCAGGTAGTGCGGTATT